>JAJAPY010000007.1 GCA_020523885.1 Candidatus Liberimonas magnetica
CGCCAACATCCATTGCGGGAGTGGATGTTGGTGGCAGGACATAGCCGGTAACATTCCCGCATTGTCTTATCCAATGCAGGAATGCTGCTGCACAGAACTGGAGATAGCGGATAAATAATCGGAGGATTTTAAGCATGTTTAAAAAATTATGTTTATCAATAATGGTTTTAAGTATTTCAGCGGTTTTTAGCTTTTCAGCAAGCAAAGGGACATCCGGAGCACAGTTTTTGAAGATAGTTACGGCGCCGAGGCCGGCGGCGTTGGGTGGGACGTTCGCTGGATTTAGCGGTGATGTAAATTGTATGGCAGTAAACCCTGCGGGATTGAGTACGCTTGATATGAAAGAAGCTTCGTTAAACCAGAATAACTGGATGGAAGGTATAAGCAATCAATATATAGCTTTCGGGATGCCGGTGAACAACGACAGCGCATTAGGTGTAAATGTTACGATGTTAAGCGTTAAAGACATAACAAGAACCGATACAAGCGGCAATACAAACGGCACGTATGATGCGTCGGATTTAGCGGTAGGGATTGCCTATGCAAGGAAAGTGGCTGAGAGCTTGAGTTTAGGACTAAATGCCAAGATGATAAACTCAAAGATAGAAAATGAGAATGCATCAGCGTACGGGGTAGATATTGGCGGGTTATATAAGGCAAATGAGAAAGTAGATATTGGCCTATGTGTACAGAACCTGGGAACAAAAATGAAGTTCATTGATGAAGCAGATTCCCTGCCGATGATAGTTAAAGCAGGCGGAGCATATAAGATGAATAGTGAGTTAACTTTAGGAGCAGATATTAATTATCCAAATGACAGCGATATATATTTGAGCGCCGGTGCAGAGTATTACATAAAAAGCGGAGATAAGCTTGAATTCCCAATACGTGCCGGATACCGCACAGGTATGCAGACAGGCGGATTATCCGGTTTAGGTACGGGGCTTGGAGTGCTGTATAACAAAACCTTAGGTATAAACCTTGCCTGGACCCCGGAAGGCGACCTCGGCGATTCGGTCAAGTTCGGCTTAGATATAAAGTTTTAGAAGAGATAACTAAATACGATTATGTTCCGCTTCTATATAAAATTTATTCCATGCATTTTAAGTTATGAAAAAATATAATATTTTGCTATAATTGTTGCGTGAATAAAAAAGAACACATCAAATATTGGTTAGAATCAGCAAAGCATGATTTAGCGGCAGCAAACAGCCTATTTAAAAGCAAACGGTATGATTGGTGCTTGTTTTTATGTCATTTAGTTATAGAGAAAACTTTAAAAGCAATCTGGGTAGAGGATAATAAAAATAGTACTCCTCCAAAGGTGCATAATCTATTAAAACTTGCTGAACAGACAAAATTAAATTTAAATAGTGGTCAGAAGTTGTTTTTATTAGACATAAATGATTTTAACATAGAAGTGAGGTATCCGGATTATAAATTGAGCTTTTATAAAAAATGCAATAAGGACTTCACTGAAAATAATTATAAGAAAATAAGGAGTTTTTATTTATGGCTGCTAAGAAGAATGTGATAAAATCTGTAGTGGATTTGTGCAAAGAACTAGAAGAGAACAGAGTTATAGAAATAAAATCGGCATATTTGTTTGGTTCAACACTAATAAGCAAGGCCAATTCATCCAGCGATATAGATTTAGCTATAGTTTCCCAATCATTTTCCGGGTTTAAATTTAACGATAGAGCTAAAATAAATCCCTATATCTTAAAGATAAATCCTAATATTGAAATTCATCCATTCAAAATAGATGAATTCAACCCCAGCAACCCATTTGCAAAAGAAATAATAAAAACGGGTTTAAGAGTATATTAACCACAATATACTATTCCTACTTCTTTTCTTGAGAAAAACCATAAGAAACAATAGTGTTAAGCTGTAAATTTGGTTTGGAGAATATTCCTTGCTAACTATGCCACAGGAGGTGGACTGATATGATCAGAGAACCAGAGCCAATGAGGCAAATACACGAAATAAGGTTAAAAATATACAAAGAAGAGAAAAACTTATCTATGTAAGAAAGAATTGCCAAACGTCACAGAAAAGATGAAGAGTTAATAAAAAAGTACGGTTTAAAATTTATTACTAAAAAAACTAAAGCTGCCTAAATTTATAAACAAAAAAAGAGCTAAGTAAAACAAGCTCTTTTTTTATTTATAGAATCCGATGAATTTTATTTTTATGGATTTATTTCCCTTCAAGACTTTCTCATAAAACCTGTTTATATTTCCGGCGCCTTCTTTTTCCCTGAAGTGGTACGGATAAACTACCTTCGGCATGAATTCAAGGACCGCTGAAGATGCCTGGTCATCGGACATCGTATAAGGAAGGTTCAGGCAAATAAAGGCATAATCAATGTTTTTAAGGGCTCTCATTTCAGGGATATCTTCTGTATCTCCTGAAATGTAAACCCTTATACCCGGCCCTGTTTGTCCGGTACTTAGGGTAAGAACATATCCGTTGCCTTCTCCTTTCGGATGGTATTGGAGACTTTCAGGAGTTGTATTATACGCAGGTATGGCTTCGATACCTATCTTTCCGTAATTCATGGTTTCGCCGTTGTTAAGTAACTGCCCGGAAGCCAGGCCGTCGATAACGGTTTTTGGCCCGACAATAGCTGTATTCTTATTCTTTAGGGCTGTGACCAGTTTTTTATCAAAATGGTCTTTATGGGTATGAGTTACAAGGATAATATCCGGTGCCTTAAATTTTGAATACCGCATTTTCTCGCCGACCGGGTCTACGAAAATAGTTGTAGTATCTGCAAGGATAACAAAACTTGCGTGTTCTATCGCTATAAAGCTGATATTATTTCCTACTTCAACACTAAAGGCTTTTGTGAACGGCATAAGAGCCGCTCCCAGGAAAAAAACTGGCAAAATTATATTTTTCATAAATTCTCCGTACTCAAGATACTTTTTTGCCCAGAGCCACGGCTTTTTTGCGGATCCTTAAGTTTTTTTTAAGCTGGCCTGAAACTCCGGCATTCGGAACAAGAAGGGACTCAAAAGGCATGCTTGTATAATCTGCAGTAAGTTTAAAAGGTTTCTCAAGGGAGCCTAAACCGGCATCCTCATAGGCGCTGGCTATTACAACAAGGGTCTTTCCTTTTAACGGGGTTTTCATGGTGCCTGCGTCGTTGTCCCATTTATAAAGGCAAAACATCCTGTCAAAAACCATTTTTATCTGCGCGCTTGCGCCGAAGAAATAAAGCGGTGTTGCCATCACTATTACGTCCGCTTCAAGCATTTTAGCAAGGACCGGTTTTATATCGTCATTGACAGCGCATTCGTATTTGTCCAGCTTCTGGCATTTTCTGCAGGACAAACACCCGTTCGCTCTGGTTTTAAGGAAAGCGGTTTGTATAACCTCTAATTTGGAACCTTTTGACCTGGCTCCTTCGCTGAACCATTCTATCAGCGATGCAGTATTGCCGTTTTTCTTTGGGCTGCCTGAAAGTATTAATATCTTTTTTGCCATGTTTTGGAATTCCTCCAGCAAAGAACGTCCTTTTTGTGTTTCTGTGTAATCAGGGCCGTTGAGGATTTTTTCAACAGGCTCAATGTTTACAGGAGGTCGGTTGATGTTCTTCCCGGGGGTATTTTGACGCCTTTGACCTCTATGATGCCGGCCACTATAGCTGCTGTAAAATATATTACCCAGAGGTAAGTATAGTATTTGCCGAAAAAAGCTGCCAGGCCTGAAAAACACAGGGATACTACGAAGATCAATAACCCTACCTCAAGGTATTTCCATTTCAGCGGGAGGTTTACATAAACTTCGCTGTATTTTGAATTATACCTGCGGTGGCGGACATAGGCTGCCGCGAGCATAAAAAAACCTACAGGCGAGATAAGTTGGGAGATAAGATGTATCAGGACTATCTCTATATATTTATGGCCTTCGGGAAACCAGACCGCATCATAAATATGATAATTCCCCAGTGTTACGATTATTTTAGAATCTGTAATTGCAAGTTTGTTTGCAAGAACAAATATTATAGCCGCACAAAGACCCGTGCCGTAGGAGGCAAAATCAGCCGACGCAGGTGGGCCTTTTTCATCAGGCACCCAGTGGAATATACCTACGAGAATGGAAGGTGCGATTATAGCCATTAAAAAAGACTGCCGTACAGAATTGATGATCATCGGCCACGGGTGAGGCCAAAGCATCTGGAACGGCCTGCTGAGGAAATAAATGCCGAACATGATAAAAGCCAGGAAGACTTTCTTATAAGCCATTTCACCTACTATCAACATCCTGACTTTGCTGTATTGGTATATTTGAAAGGCCATAAAAAAATATACACACGCCGTAATTATCGGTAAAACCATATTAAGTATTGCTTCAAACATAAAGGCCCCGTTATCGTTTACTTAAATAAGCTGTATTTATAAGAATTTTAACATTATTAAAGTCTCAGGTCAAGAATCAGTGAGATAATAAGAGGTTCAGTTTTTTGACTAATAAGGCAGAATTATATAAAATAGCTTACTATTTAGAGATAAAAAAACAAACATCCTCTTCTCTAAAAATTATCTTAGCTGTTGGATAAAAGGAATAATATCATGGAAGTAATTCAAGCAGTAGTGCTCGGCCTTGTGCAGGGGTTTACAGAATTTTTACCTGTGAGCAGTTCCGGGCATTTGATAGTGATACCGTGGATTTTTAAGTGGAACGATCTGGGAGCGACTTTTGACGTGGCGCTTCATTTGGGGACCCTTATTTCTCTGGTTTTCTATTTCTGGAGAGATTGGATTGAGATAATAAGAAGGTGGAAAGAACCTTTTCTTTGGCTCATAGCCGTAGGGTGTGTGCCTGCAGCTGTCTTCGGCTATAAATTCGAAAAAACTTTTGAGACAGTATTCCGTTCTCCTCTTCTTGTAGCCGTATTTATGATAAGCATGGGCCTTTTGATGTGGCTGGCAGAGCTAAGAGGTAAAAAGAACAAGGATATGGAATCCCTTAACCTCGGGGATACGTTATTTATCGGGTTTGCTCAGGTCCTGGCGCTTATGCCGGGCGTATCCCGCTCCGGGATAACGATAACTGCTGGCATTTTCAGCGGGTTTAAGAGAGAAAGCGCCGCCAGGTTTTCTTTCCTTTTGGCAATGCCGATAACCTTCGGAGCGGGGTTACTCAAATTAAAACATGTGATGGAATTTGGGATACCTAAGGATGAATATAGAGTATTTCTAAGCGGGATATTGTTTGCAACGATCTCAGGATTTTTGGCTATCAAATATTTATTGAAGTTCTTGCAGAAACACAGCCTTTACGTCTTTATATGGTACAGGATGATAGTTGGTTTAGCGGTACTTTTAATTTATTTCCTGTCTTAAGAATTTCCTGCACGTGAAATAGACAGGTTCCCGCTTAATCTATGCCTAGGCACTTGACTGGCGTAACCTAAATTTATAGGATATTCCCCTATGGATCAACAGCATAGGATTCAATCACATAAGGAGAAAACAGACTCTTGAAAACTTTAAAAGGCATATCAGCGGCTCCAGGCATAATCCAGGGCACTGTATGTGTATATGATACCGAGATAGAGGGCGTTGTACCTCATTATAATATTGATGCTAATCAGGTGAAAAATGAAGTCAAGCGTTTGACGGAAGCATTTGACCAGGCCAAGAAAGAAATGTCGGGTATGATAGAGGATGCCAGGTCTGTGTTTGACGAAAAAGCAGCTGAGGTTTTTAACAGCCACCTTGTTATTTTAAAGGACCAGGGGCTTTTCGACAAAATGGCGGACCTTATAAAAGAAAGGATGATAAATGCCGAGCATGCTGTAAGCGATATATTTGATTATTATATAAAGAAATATGAAAAGCAAGAAGGCCATTTTAAAGAACTGACCCATGACCTTCTAGATACAAGGACAAGGATTTTGTCTGCTTTTAACCTCGGTAGCGGGCATTTTATGTGCCCTATAGGCGAGCAAAAAGCCGTAGTCGTAGCCGCAAAGCAGCTTACCCCTTCAATGATTTTAAATATCCCTAAAGAACACGCTCTTGCCTTCGTCGCAAAAGAAGGAGGGTTTACAAGCCATGCTACCATCCTTGCCCGTTCTTACGGGGTGCCGATAATCTTTGGCTTAGATATAGAAAAAGAGCTTGAATGCGGAACAGAGGTTATCGTTGACGGTTCTTTAGGTAAGGTTATAATCTGTCCCGACGATAATACAAGGCAGTACTACCGGGCAAAGATAGATAAAATTAATCAAAAAAAATTAGTGTGCGATGCTACAAGCACTATCAGCAAAACAAATGCAAGAAAACTAAAAGATGTAAAGCTGAAGCTGAATATAAGCGTCCCGGAAGAGATCGATATGGTATCGGAGTTTACGCATGACGGGATAGGTCTTTTAAGGACCGAGTTTCTTTTTGCAAAGGATGAAAAACCGCCGAGCGAAGAAGAACAATACAGGGAATACAGGCATATTTTAACCGCAGTTAAAGAACCTGTGACTGTAAGGATCCTTGACTTGAGCAACGACAAACTGCCGCCGTTTTTGGAGTTCCCGAAAGGCATCTCTCCGGATATGGAAGTAAGAGGGGCTATGGCTGTAGAGCTTTTCAGAGAGCTTTTTATCACGCAGTTTAAAGCGTTGTTAAGGGCTAACGTAAATAATAACCTGAGGCTGTTATACCCGATGGTGGCCGATCTAAATGACCTGAACGTATATAAGAGTACGTTGGAAGAAGCAAAAACTATCCTGAAAAAAGAAAAGGCAGGGTTTAATGACAAGAATATAAAAACAGGGGTTATGATAGAAACCCCGTCTGCAGCGATGATGATCAGTGAACTGATAAGAGAGGTCGATTTCGTAAACATAGGCTCCAATGACCTTTTTCAGTACACGCTTGCAACTACAAGAAAAAATTATCTTACGGAAAAAAGATACCACATACTGCACCCTGCTCTTGTAAAATTGATGAGTATTATAGCGAACGAAGGTAAAAAGGCAAAAAAAGAAGTCTGCCTGTGCGGTGAGATAGCTTCTTTTGAGGAGTTTTATCCTTTATTTCTGGAACTCGGCATAAGGAGCTTTAGCGTGGCTGTGTCAAAATTTATGGATTTACAATGCGAATTTCTGCATATTAAAGATATAAAAAACAAGAATATCGCAAAGTCCTATTATAAGACCAGATCTAAAGAGGAAGCAGACAGCTATTTCGCAAAATTCATTTAAGTTGTTAAGAGGCATACATGAGCAGGGTTATAAAGGTTTATTCAACAAGCACATGCCCGTATTGTGCAACGGTAAAAGAGTTTTTAAAAAAGAACAACGTACTATTTGAAGATATTAACATAGGCAATGACGCACAAAAAGCGCGGGAAATGATGGATAAGTCAGGACAGCTGGGTGTTCCTGTGATAGATATTGATGGTAAAATAATAATAGGTTTTGACAAAGAAGAGATCAAAAAGGAACTAAATATAAAATAAAGCCTAGAGCGTGTAGTCAAGTCAAAATGAGTTGTGATTTTGGTTTTTCCTATACGCTCTACGCTAAACGCTAATTGTCGGAGGGAGAAATGAAAAGCATTAAAGGCACAAAAACTGAAAAAAACCTGCTGGCATCGTTTGCAGGCGAGTCACAGGCAAGGAACAGGTATACTTATTTTGCTTCGGTTGCAAAAAAAGAAGAATATGAACAGATCTCTGCGATATTTTTAGAAACTGCCGAAAATGAAAAAGAACATGCAAAACGGTTCTTTAAATTATTAGAAGGGGGCATGGTCGAAATAACTGCAAGCTATCCTGCAGGAGTTATAGGAAAAACAACTGAAAACCTGAAAGCTGCCGCAGCAGGAGAGAACGAAGAGCATACAAAACTTTATCCAGGGGCAGCGGACATTGCAGACAAGGAAGGTTTTCCTGAAATAGCAAAGCAATACAGGGCTATAGCTTCGGTAGAAGTCCAGCACGAAAAAAGGTACCTGACCCTGTTAAACAATATCGAGACACATAAGGTTTTTAAAAGAGATAAGGTCGTGAAATGGAAATGCAGAAACTGCGGCTATATCCATGAAGGGATAGATGCTCCTGAAATTTGCCCTGCCTGTGCTCACCCCAAAGCATACTACGAACTCTTCTGCCAGAGTTATTAACAATTTAGGGGACAATTTGGGACTTTCACCGGAACGCTCACTTAGGGTAAAGTATGCTGTGCGTAAAGCTTATCCTATTCTGTTAATATGAAGATTGAGGTGTAAAGGTACCAGAAACCTACCAGGATAGATGCTGTCTGGGCCAGAAGCTTTACCGGTTTGAACCTTGAAACCTGGCCTGCAAAAATTAGTATAGCCACCCAAACGCTTGAGCCAAAATAAAAACCCAAAAAAAAGATTATCGAACCGGCCACACTTCCCATCTCCAGTATCTTGTTAAGACCCAGTAAGAACGGCGGGCAGATGTTTAAGCCCATAACAATTCCTGCAAGCAACGGAAAATTTTCGCCAGGGATAAGCTTATTGGCTGTACGGCATACGGACAGGTTAAGGTTTATTCTGCCGAAGGCAAAGCCTATAAGCCAGAGAGAAAGTATGAGGGTCAGGACAGAGAAAAATCTGGGGTTTATCCTCCCATCAAAATAAAGGCCTAGGGAACCGAAAAAGGCTGCAAAGAAAAGATATGCGATTAACCTGCCTGTCAAAAACTTTAATACCGGGAATACGGAGCTTCTGGTTTCACTTAAGAGGAACGGAAGAAGTACCGGAGAGCAGACTGCAAAGCAGCCTAAGTTGTTGGAAAGCCCTAATAAGAATCCTTCAATCATATTTATTCCGAGCGTATTTTGGATAGCGTTTACCGTATAATTAAGTCAAAATAAATTGTGATTTTGTTTTTCCTATCCGCTAAACGCTCTACGCTGTACGCTAAAAATTATACGTTATTTTGGTTCTTCAAAAGCAACGACCGTAAATACATAGAGTTCTGTGGAAGGATTCTTCCATGCGTCGCGGGAAAGGCCTGCTTTCTGGGAGCACAGCTCGCTCATAAAATCCTCTTTATCCGGGAGTTGTTCCCAGACCTGAGGAAGGAAAAGGCCGCTCCTTCCAAAGCCTTTCTTTACGACTACTCCGTGAATCTTCGGTTTTATCTCATCCGCGTTTTTTATCCGCCTCATGGGAGAAAGAATGGATATTTCAAAATGAAGGTTCTTTAGCTCTGCGGAAGTCACGGGAGAGAAACGAGGGTCTTCTGTTGCCGCAGCTGTGGCCATTTGTGTTACGGCAGCGTATAAAGGCGCCCGGGGTTCGGTTGTGCCGATACAGCCCCTTAACCCGCCGTGTTCCGTAAGCGTTACAAATACAGCCGCTGGTTCTATCAGTTCAGGGTCAGAGGTCTTGTATTTATAAACATTGTTATTTTTCAAATAATACTCTACCGACTGCCTCGCTAGCAAAAGAAGTTCTTTTTGATGTTTTTCGCTGATCTTGAATTCGTCCACAGATCCCTCCTTAGGCGCATTATTTTGGGATTTATTAGCTGATGCGATAAATGCCACTGATCCGTACCCCACTACCCTTGAACGGTCCCCGGTCAAGTCTCCGGAATTTGAATAATTGAGTATTTTTACCGTGTCTGCCCCGAGCGCTTTGGCTGCGAACATCGTTGTATAAATGGCTTCTTCGGCACATACGGTGCAGGCTTCATTCGGGACGTTTAAAGCCATAAGTTCGTCAACCGTTTTCTTAAGGCTGTAAGGGTCGAATTTTTCCATAGATTTTAATGATTTTGAATCTATCATATTGGCATTTGCCCAGGTCGGATAATGAGACATGTCGCTTGAAGCAAGGATCAAGACTTCGTCTGAAACCCCGAGTTCATTGACTGAACTTACGATCGCCTCAGCTATTTCCTTGCAGTTTTCCATGGACTGGTATGAGCTTAAAAGTATAGGTACGATAGAAAATTCTTTTAGGGTATGCTCAAGGAACGGAAGTTGGACTTCAAGGGAATGCTCTTTTTTGTGAGGATAAATGTTCTCTTCAAGGAGAGGTGTCTTGGCAAGGATGTTTCTTGCAAGCTTCTCGTTTACAGGTACTTTGCCGATAGGTGTTTCAAAATTGCCGCTGGCGTATACGGCGCCTTTACTTAAAAGGTTCTGGTGGCTGTTCCCGAATAAAATTACGGTTTTTATGTTTCCGCCCGATAAAGCTTTGTAGCTGTACGCTGCAGTGGGGGCTGAATAAACATACCCTGCGTGCGGGCATAGAACAGCTATAACTTTGCCTTCTATATCGAGTTTGGGTACTGAATTCAAATAACCGTCAACTGTTTTATTTAACTCCTGGGGGTTTGAAGGATAGAAGCTTCCTGCTACTGCGGGCGGCCTGTCATTTGCATAGGTACAACCAAAAAAAGACAAAACCAAAAGTATGAATACTGATTTTTTTAACATTTGAGTTTGCCCCCTGTCTTAGGCAGGTACGAGGTTGGTTAGATATTTTTCTATTGCCCGGGCAGCCCGTTTTCCCATGCCCATTGCCTCAATGACGGTTTCGCCGCCTACGATATCTCCGCCTGCAAAGACACCCGGCATTGTGGTCATGAAATTGTCGTCTATTATAAGCTCTCCCCATTTATTGGTTGTAAGGCCTTTGGTTAAAGAAGGTATAAGAGGATTGGGGGAAAGGCCGACAGCTATTACTACCATATCTATAGGCATGGTAAAATTTGAGTTTGGAATAACTTTCGGGCTTCTTCTTCCAGACTCATCCGGGGCACCAAGTTCCATCTTCTGGCATTCTATTTCTTTTACAAACCCGTTTTCATCTCCTGTGTACTTTACCGGGTTTGTAAGGAGCATGAATTTTATTCCTTCTTCAAGCGCATGGTTAGCTTCCTCAAGGCGTGCCGGCATCTCTTCTTTCGAACGGCGGTAGATAAGCGTAACCTCGCTTGCCCCAAGGCGAAGAGCTGTCCTTGCCGAGTCCATGGCTGTGTTGCCGCCGCCTATGACCGCAACCCTTTTGCCTACGTATACAGGCGTGTCATGTTCAGGAAAGGTATAAGCATTCATAAGGTTGACCCTTACAAGGAATTCGTTTGCAGAATATATATTGTTAAGGTTTTCTCCCGGGATATTCATAAAATTAGGAAGCCCTGCACCCACCGCAAGAAATATCGCTTTAAAACCTTCTTTAAAAAGGTCGTCTAAGCTTTTTGTGCGGCCGATAAGCGAATTCCTTATTATTTTTACACCCATTTTTTCAAGGTTTGCAAGTTCAAAGTCAAGTATATCGTTCGGGAGCCTGAACTCCGGTATCCCGTACCTTAAGACCCCGCCGGGTTTATGGAGGGATTCAAATATGGTAACGTCAAAACCCGCCTTTGCAAGGTCTCCTGCGCAGGTCAGGCCTGCGGGGCCTGAACCTACAACTGCGATTTTGATTTCTGAATTATTTCCTCTAACAGGGCCGGTTGTGAAGTTGTTTTCTCTTTCCCAGTCAGCGGTAAAACGTTCCAGATAGCCTATACCGACTGGTTCGCCTTTTTTGCCGAGAATACACTTTAACTCGCACTGCTCTTCCTGCGGGCAGACCCTTCCGCAGACTGCCGGGAGGTTATTCTTATCTTTTAATATTCTTACAGCCTCAGGCATGTTATCCTGGGCTATGGCTTTGATAAACCCCGGTATATTTATTTCAACGGGACAGCCTTCTATGCACAATGGTTTTTTACACTGGATGCACCTTTTGGCTTCTTCTACCGCCTGCTCTTTCCTGTAGCCAAGGTTTACCTCTTTGAAATCTTTACTGCGTTCAACGGAAGGGCGCTCGTTCATCTTTACTTTTTTTGACATAGGCACTCCGCATTATATTTTTCAAAAGAGACTTTTTCTTTATCTTTGAACAAGCTTAAGCGTTTGATAAGCTCATCCCAGTTGACTTCATGCCCGTTAAATTCAGGGCCTTCGACACAGGCAAACTTAGTCTTTCCTCCTACAGATACCCTGCATGCACCGCACATCCCTGTGCCGTCAACCATTATAGGGTTTAAAGATACAATTGTATGTATATTATAAGGTTTTGTAAGGTTTGATATTACTTTCATCATAGGCACAGGACCTATGGCATAGACAAGGCCTATCCCTTCTCCTTTTTCTATCAAACCCTGCAAAACATTCGATACAAAACCTTTCTGGCCGTAAGATCCGTCGTCGGTAGTAACAAATAATTGATCGCAGGCTTGTTTCATTTCTGCTTCAAGGATCACAAGGTCTTTGTTCCTTGCCCCGATTATGCCTATTACCTTATTGCCGGCTTCTTTATAAGCCTTTGCGACCGGCAGTATCTCCGCCACGCCTACTCCTCCGCCTATGGCCGCAACAGTCCCAATTTTCTTTATTTCTGTAGGGTGGCCGAGAGGGCCGAGGATATCGGGTATATTATCCCCTGGTTCAAGCCTGCCAAGCGAGGCTGTTGTTTTTCCTATCTCCTGAAAAATAAAAGTAATGGTCCCTTTATCTATATTTTTTCCTGCTATGGTCAGAGGTATCCTTTCTCCTTTTTCGGATACCCTTAACATGACGAACTGGCCTGCCAGGGCTTTCTTTGCTATCTGGGGTGCCTGGACTTCAATTTGTTTGACATTGTTGGCCAGATTTATTTTGGAGATGATATTATACATGATCTGCCTTTTTAAAAACAATCCAGCCTTGTCCCTGATAAGATCGAAAGCTGGATATTGAAAATTTAAGCCTATTCCTCGTCTAACTCGCCGTTCCAGTAAATCGTATCAATAAACCTCTGCCATGAAGCCCTGACTCTTATAGGGGAACGGAAAACAAGGGGTATACTGCCGTGCCATTTTGGTTTTGCCGGTTTTACCAGAAGCTTCATGCCGGCCTCTTGAGGGGTTTTATTGCTTTTTCTTAAATTACATGGGATACAGGCAGTAACGATATTTGACCAGGAAGTTTTGCCGCCCCGGCTTTTAGGGACTACATGGTCAAGGTTTAATTCCTGGGTTGAAAGTTTCTGACCGCAGTAACAGCATTTATAGTTATAATATTCATAAATATTTCTTCTTGTGAATTTTACGTCCGTAGAGGGGAGCCTGTCATATAGCTTTAATGCAATAACTTCAGGTATGGCGATCTTGAAACTGGGAGTATGAACGAAACCGGCAGGGTGTTCCTGTATCATATTAGATATTTCCCGCCAGTCTTCGAAGGAATAGGTGCGGTATTCCTGGTCAACTACGCAGGCATGGTCTGCGAACACCAGGGACAACGCCCTCTGCCAGGATGTAATCTGAATTGCATAAAAACTCTTGTTTAGTACAAGCACATCTGTGGACATAAGTGAATATCCTTCGATAGGAGACAGAGTCTCCTATAAATAACACGACATCCCGCCACCATTAAGGTTGATCTCCCGATAAAAGTCGGGACTTTAATTGCGGCGGGATGAATTAGATTATAATTTTTTTGGCGGTTTTTGTCAACATAGAAATAGGGCTGGATATTTTTAGGGAAGTTGTTTTTTTGTTTCTAAATCGTTTTTTGTGGAAGAGATAGATAAAGAATCATTTATGCGTTCTAAAAGCTCGGTCAATTCAAAGGGTTTTAATATGCAAAAGTATGCTTTAGAGCGCGAAATACTCCTTGTGATTTCAGATGAAAAATTTCCGGTAACAAAAATTATAGGTATATCCTTGGTTATATCTGAAACTCCGAGATCTTTCGAGATATGGTCGCCGTCGGTTCCCGGCATGACAAAATCCAAAATTATTATATCCGGTTTTTCCGATTTTGCCAGTTCAACCGCTTTAAGCGCATCGGAAGTACTGACCACGCAATAACCGTTCATTTCAAGCCCGGTCCTGATATATTCTATCATTTCTTCCTGATCGTCTATCACCATGACTTTTTTTTGCATTTTAGTGAACCCTGTAATAAGATATGTCTATTTTTTCAGTGCAGGTTTTAAACCTAAAGCACTATTTATCTTTTCGATCAGCTCGGTTATATCGAACGGTTTTTTTAGGTAGCAATAAGCATTCGTCTCCCGTATTTTATCGGCGACTTCAGGCACCATATGGCCTGTAATAAAAATAATAGGGATATCTTTGGTCTTATCGGATATGCTGAGCCCCCTGTAAATGCTGTACCCGTCTATACCGGGCATCATAAAATCAAGTATTATAATGTCCGGGTTTATAGTATTTGCAAATTCTATGGCATGTAAAGCATTTGAAACCGCAGTCACTTCAAATCCGCACATCTCAAGGCCGAACTTGATATATTCAAGCTGTTCGTATTCATCATCTACCACCATAACCTTTATCGTCATAGGTATTCTCCGTTAAGCGGCTTTTCTTATATTAAAAAAATGAACCGTTTTGCCGATTTATAATGTTTTGATAATTATTTTAGCACTATGAAAGTTTTATGTCAATTAAAAGTAATACATCACTAATACATCGGTTGAAACAAGAGGCGCAGGTTTTTTGTTAGGTGGGAAAAATACGAGGATTCAGCCACGCTGCAAAATAAGTCCCGCCATGGCGGGGTGTCACTGATTCAATGGAGTCTATGGCTCCTGCAGAAGGGGTTTCATTTTTTAAGGCAAAAGAAAAACTCCCCCGCCTATATAATAGCCGGGGGAGTCTTTGTTAAAAAAAGTATTACACTTTTTTTATGTTTGATGCTTTGGGCCCTTTTTCAGAACTTTCAACGTCAAATTCTACGACGTCACCTTCTGCCAAAGACTTAAATCCTTCTGAAGCTATTGCTGAAAAATGTGCGAACACATCTCCGCTGCCGTCGTCATTGGAAATAAAGCCGAAACCTTTTGCATCATTGAACCACTTCACTTTACCGCGTGCCATCCTAAATCACCTACTTTTTTCTTGTCCCACTAAGCGGGATTGTTATTTAAGCCTTACTATGTAAAACTTAGGGTTATAGTATAGCATACTTTTATGATTTTGCAGCATTTAATTTAAAAATAAAATGAAACATAAAAATGGAGCTTCATTTTTTACCCAGCGGTCTGTTGCATTTCGGGCATTTTAGCGCAGAAATCCTGAAACCCGGCTTCGGCGGAACAGGTATATTGCATTTCGGGCAGACCGGATAATGTTCCATGTTCTTCATTTGCATGTTTGCCGAGCTATTGAATTTATTCCCATCGTGCTCATAGGTCTTAGTGCTTCTTATCGGGTTTTGTCCGTTCCTTTGCATGGAGGGTTCTCCTTTAAGTGAAATTTAATTTATAGTATAGATTCCTATACTTGATTACGGTGATTATTAACTACGATTACAACGATTAAAAGCTTAACATCCGGTGAAATCACCGTAATCTTTGTTTTATCGCTGTAATCAGTTAGTCCCCGAAAGGGGCTAACTTTTTTTGACAACTTCAAGGAATGCGTCAACTACCTGCGGGTCGAATTTAGTACCTGAGTTATCTATTATGGTCTGGATAGCCTTTTTTTTCGAAAAGGCTTTTCTGTAAGGCCTGTTTGAGATCAAAGCCTGGAACGTATCTGCAAGGCAAATAACCCTTGCGCCCAGCGGGATTTTTTCTCCTTTAAGCCTCTGAGGATAGCCTTTGCCGTCCCATCGTTCATGATGGTGCATAATGTACGGAAGGATATAATGCAGAAGATGGATAGGCCTTATAATGTCGGCGCCTATCAAAGGGTGCTCCATTATTTCTTCAAATTCTTTGCCTGTAAGTTTTGCTTTTTTTAATAGTATCTTTTCGCTTATGCCTACCTTGCCGAGGTCATGAAGTATGGCAGCCTGCCTTATATGCATAACTTCTTCCTTAGGCATTCCGAGGCTCCTTGCTATTTCTGCAGCAAAATGAGCTGTGCGTTCAACATGCTCGCCTGTATAATGGTCTTTAAGTTCAATTGCTTTTGCAAAAGCAAAAACCGCTTCAATAAGCCCCTGGTTAGCCCTCTTGTGCAGGCGTTCTATCCTTGCTTTTAAGTAATTTACCCCGGTTTTTGTCCGGTTCCCAAGATGGATATTCTCTTCAGGGTTTTCCAGTTTCAGGTCCTCCGATGAAAATACCCTGTTGCCGCCGTACGCTTTTGCCTTATTCAGTATTTTATCGCTGAGCTCCAGCATAGCCGAAGAATTTGCTATGTTGTCCTGAGGGTACGTAGAGACCGCGATGCTGAGCCTGAGTTTGATCAGGCTTTTTTTAGAACCGAAATATTCAAGGTTTATTAAATTTCTGACCCGCTGGGCCAGTGTTTTGGCAGATTTACACTCTGTATTAGGTAAAATAACGACAAATTCTTCTCCGCCGTATCGTATGACGGTGTCATATTTACGCACCAGTTTCTTCAGTTTTTGCGCAAATTGCCTGAGTACCATATCTCCGAAGCGATGGCCGTACAAGTCATTGATGCTTTTAAAATAATCCAGGTCGATCAGTAACATGGAAATAGGCATCTTTTTATGTTTCGCACGCGAAAATTCGGTTTCAAGGATTTTCCCAAGGAACCTGTGGTTATAGAGCCCTGTATGGGAATCTAAAACTACAAGGCGTTCAAGTTTTTTATTGGATTTTAATAAGGCCTTGTTCAAAGATATCAATTTCTTCTCATCTGCCTTGGCCCGGGTGATATCCCGTATCGCAGTTACTATTTTTTCCACCTTGCCGTGTACCGTTATGGGCACTTTTCTTGTTTCTGTATATATTTCCCGGTTGCGCAGGGTAACAATTTCTTCAGTGGTAAGCGTTTTGCCGGATCTAAATACTTTTTCATATTCTTCTGTTATTTTTTTTATGGGGAGAAACGGGAATGCCTGAAATATAGTTTTTCCTACTATATCGGGGCTTATCCCTAACTCTGAATTCATTTTTTTAAATGCAGTATTTACCAGCAGTATCCGGCATTTACGGTCAACTACATGTATCAGTTCCGGAAGGGAATCGATAGTTGTAATATAGTTCTGCTTTGAATCAATAAGTTCATTTTCGATCTGTTTTTGATAGCTTATGTTCGTGATGACGCCGAGTATGGCTGTTTCGTTATTGATTTTGATAAGTTTTGTGGTAATAATAGCGGAAATTATCTTTCCTGATTTTGTTTTTAGTTTATACTCATACGGTTCCACTTCTTTGCCTTTTAAATGTTCGGCATAAGCCTGTTTGGTCTTTCCGGTGAATTCCGGAGTGGTCAGTTTCAGAAAATCAAAAGATTTTGAATAAAATTCACGGCGTGTGTAGCCCATTATTTCTTCGCATTTTTTGTTGGCATAGACCACTTTGCCGCTGAAATTGATGAATATCATGTTAGGGGATTCTTCTGCAAGGACTTTAAAAAATTCTATATCTTTCTGAAAAGCAAAGTTAACAGTCAATTTATAATCCCTCCGAATTAAGATGTGATTATGAAACAGAAACCGAAATGGTATGACCGCCCTATTATATCATCCTAAAATAAAATGGTCAAGGATTTTTATCAAAAATGTTGTTGAAAAAACCTTTCATGGCCATGATTAAAAGATTAGTTAATGGTGTTTCAATTATCCAAAATTGACTATAAACTATTTTTTTGCTAAATTAGAACATCTGAAAGATGTTTGATCACAATGATTCCAAAAACAGATTACAGTGATTACAAGGCTAATACAGAATAATCATTGCAATCAATTATATAAAGGTGTGAATCTTATGAAAAGAACTAATTATTGCGGCAGCTTAAGGCAGGGCGATATAGGGAAGGAAGTAACCCTTTGCGGCTGGGTACATTCAAGGCGCGACCATGGGGGAGTAATATTCATTGACCTGAGGGACAGGGAAGGCCTGGCGCAGATAGTTTTCCAGCCTGAAGAAAAAGAGATATTTGCTGCGGCAGAGAAAATAAGAAACGAATTTGTGCTTGCCGTAACAGGGCTTGTGCGCCAGCGGCCGGCAGGGACTGAAAACCCCAACATGCAGACAGGTCAGGTCGAAGTAGTTGTTGATGAGCTAGAAGTAATAAATAAAGCTCCTGCACTTCCGTTCGAGATATCGGATTATACAGAAACGTCGGAAGAAATGAGGCTTAAATACAGGTATTTGGATCTGAGGCGGCCTAATGTAGCTAAAAACTTTATTTTGAGGCATAAGATACTTCAGGAAGTCCACCAGTATCTTTCAAAAGAGGGTTTCCTTGAAGTAGAAACACCGTTCTTGACAAAATCCACCCCTGAAGGCGCAAGGGACTTTCTTGTGCCTTCACGTTTAAACCCGGACCATTTTTTTGCCCTGCCCCAGTCACCCCAGCTTTTTAAACAGATACTTATGGTAGCGGGTTTTGACAAATATTTTCAGGTTGTGCGCTGTTTCAGGGATGAAGACTTAAGAGCCGACCGGCAGCCTGAGTTTACTCAGATAGATCTTGAGATGTCGTTTGTAGACGAAGAAGATGTGATGTCTGTAATCG
The DNA here is from genome assembly GCA_020523885.1 of Candidatus Liberimonas magnetica. Classification (NCBI taxonomy): domain Bacteria; kingdom Pseudomonadati; phylum Elusimicrobiota; class Endomicrobiia; order Endomicrobiales; genus Candidatus Liberimonas; species Candidatus Liberimonas magnetica. Next base: position 18,436 of record JAJAPY010000007.1, read on the forward strand.
AAGGGCTGGTTGCCGACATCTTTAAGAACGCATTGAATATCGAATTAAAAGTACCGTTCAGGCGCTTACCGTACTCCGAGGCGATGATGAGGTTCGGCTCTGACAAACCTGACCTCCGTTTCGGCATGGAGATAGCAGACCTTACTCAGGAACTAAAAGCCTGCGGATTCAAAGTTTTTTCAGGCGCCATAGAAAAAGGCGGAGTGGCCCGCGGTATTTGTGTTCCAGGAGGAGATAAGTTTTCCCGCTCTGAAATAGATGAACTTACAAAATTCGCAGCTATCTATGGGGCAAAAGGGCTTGCCTGGATGAAAGTTACGGACAAAGGCCCGGAGTCCAACATAGTCAAATTCTTTTCAGCCCCTGAACTTGAAGCTATACAGAAAAAACTGGGGGCAAAAGCCGGAGACCTGCTTTTATTCCTTGCTGATAATGAAAAAATCGTCGCAACCGGGCTCGGAGCCTTGAGGCTAAAACTCGGGAATACCCTGAAACTTATACCAAAAGAAGAGTTCAATTTTCTCTGGGTAGTGGATTTTCCGCTTTTTGAATGGGATAGTGAAGAAAAACGCTGGAATGCTATGCACCACCCGTTTACTTCGCCGAAAGAAGAGGATATCCATCTTTTAAGCGAACAGTCAAAGGCAGGGGCCATGCGGGCAAGGGCTTACGACATCGTTTTAAACGGTGTAGAGCTGGGCGGCGGTTCGATAAGGATACATAAAGAAGAAGTCCAGGAAAAACTCTTTAGTATGTTAAATATAAGCCAGGAAGAAGCAAAGGAAAAATTCGGTTTTCTTCTTGAAGCTCTTTCTTTCGGCGCGCCCCCGCACGGAGGCATAGCCCTCGGTTTTGACCGTTTATGCGCTCTGCTCCTGGGAGAAGAATCTATCCGTGAAGTCATAGCTTTTCCGAAAACCCAGAAAGGCATCTGCCCGCTTTCCGAAGCTCCTGGAGTAGTCGCAGAAAAACAACTAAAAGAACTTAACATCAAAAGCACTGTAATCAAACCTGCCTAAAATATATTTGATTTTTCCAGTAATTTAAAAGGAGGAAAGAAATTTATGAAAAAAGTATATATCGTAGATGACGATAGGGACATTGTTGATTCAATTTCGATAGTGCTGAAAAGTTCGGGTTATGAAGTCAAGGCTCAGTATGATGAAGAAAACCTGATAAAAAATGTTGAATCGTTCGGGCCTGATCTTATTATATTGGATGTCATATTCCCTGAAAGCGACAGCGCAGGGTTTGATATGGCAAGGCAGTTAAAAGACAGTAAGTCAACAAAAAATATCCCGATACTGATGCTTTCTGCGATAAATGAAAAAGGCAATTACGGCTTCACTTTTTCAAATAGAGACAGGGATAATTCCTACCTCCCCGTAGAAGAATTTATTGAAAAACCTATAATGCCGGGCGACCTTATAAAAAAGGTAAAAGAACTCATAAAAAAATAATCTTTCAAAAACCATAAAAGAAAAACATGAATAAGTCGATAGCAAGCATTTCTTTAGTAGGTGCCGGCAAAGGCGGCAAAGCTTTGCTGATGGATCTGGTAAAGATTCCAGGAATCAGGATCAAATATGTTTATGATGTCGCTTCCGATGCGGAAGGGATGGTCTTTGCAAGAAAGCAGAAAATAAAGACATTTACAGGCAGGAACTTGAATAAGATACTTTCAGACCCGGAGCTTGACCTGATCCTTGAGGTAACAGGCAAACAGGATGTCTACAATTATTTAATCAAGAACAAGCTCCCTTCTGTGAACATATTGAGTTCTTCGGCAAGTAAAATAATATTTTACTTTATCGACGCTCAGCAGCATATTACAAACGAGCTCGAAGACTATAAATTGACCCTCGAGCACAGGATCCTAGAAAGAACGGAAGAGATAAAACGTGCCAACCTGGAACTTGAAAAAAAGGTTTATGAGTTCGAGAAACTGAACGAAAAACTCCAGCAGATCAACGATGCAAAAACAAAGTACCTCCTTCAGGCGACACATCAGCTTAAAGCACCGTTTGCGGCAATACAGAGTTATATTGAAGTGCTTTTAAACGGATATGCAGGCAATATACCAGAGATGGCTTTAAGCATCCTCAACAAGGTAAAGGTAAGGTGCGATCTGCTGTCAACATCTATCAAGAATATGCTTGAATTGGCAAACCTTAATTCATGCGTGATCGAAAATGTTAAGATGAAGACCGTCAAGCTTGATAAAATAGTGTCGGTTGTTGTGGAATCTTTTGCCGCTATGGCAGGGCAGAAAAAAGTAGCTATAGAAATAAAAAATGAAACAAAGTATGATTCCGTCCTTGGGAACCAGGAGCAGATAAAAATAATGGTAGCTAATATTATTGAAAATGCGATAGTCTATTCTTTTGAAAATACCGTAATTAATGTGGCTCTGCAGGATTATAAGAATAATAAGGTAGCCCTGATAATAGCGGATCACGGGATAGGTATCCCGGAAGAGAATGTAGACAAGATCTTTTTAGAGTATTTCAGGTCGAACAATGCGGTAAAAAACCATGAGAACGGAACGGGCCTGGGCCTTTCAATAGTTAAACGTATCGCGGACATACATGATGCGGAAATAGAGGTTAAAAGCACGGTCGGTTCGGGCACGGAAATAAAAGTTATTTTCAATAGATTAAAAAAAGGCAGCGGCAGGTAACATGCCTCCGGAGAATTGAGAATGGATAATTTTGTAAGAGCATCATCGCTTATGCAGCCTAATGATGAATATCTTTTTAAGGAAGGAAGCCATTTCAGGCTTTATAATATACTCGGCGCGCACTTAATTGAAGTTGACGGAATGAAAGGCGTGCAATTTGCAGTCTGGGCCCCGAATGCGGAAAAGATCACAGTTATCGGAGATTTTAACTTCTGGGATAAGGAAGCCCATCCTTTAAAAGCGCGCTGGGATGGTTCGGGGATATGGGAAGGTTTTATACCTGGCCTGGCGCAGGGCAGTATCTATAAATATTTTATAACTTCCCGTTTTAATAACTACAAGGTTGAAAAAGCCGATCCTCTGGCGTTCCATTACGAAACACCGCAGAAAACCGGCTCTATCGTATGGGGCCTGGATTATAAGTGGAATGATGCTGAATGGATGAAAGACAGGTTTAAAAAAAATAAATTTGCTTCTCCTTATGCTGTTTATGAAGTGCACCTTGGCTCATGGCGCAGGGTTCCGGAACAGGGGAACAGGCCGCTCAATTACAGGGAGACTGCCCACGAGCTTGCAGACTACTGTAAAGACATAGGTTTTACTCATGTGGAGTTCTTGCCTGTTATGGAGCATCCTTTTTACGGGTCCTGGGGTTATCAGACACTCGGGTACTTTGCCCCGACAAGCAGGTTCGGGACACCGCAGGACTTTATGTATTTAGTCGACTATATGCATCAAAACGGGATAGGCGTTATACTTGACTGGGTGCCCTCCCACTTTCCTTGCGACCAGTACGGGCTTTCATTTTTTGACGGGACGAACCTCTACGAGCATGAAGATATGAGAAAGGGTTTTCATCCTGACTGGAAAAGCAGCATATTTAATTATGACAGGAATGAAGTAAAAAATTTTCTTTTGTCAAGCGCGTTGTTCTGGCTGGATAAATACCATGTTGACGGTATAAGGGTCGATGCTGTAGCTTCCATGCTTTATCTTGATTATTCAAGGAAAGAAGGGGAATGGATGCCGAATAAGTATGGAGGCAGGGAAAATATAGAGGCCATAGAGTTTTTAAAACGCTTTAACCATGTCGTTTTTGAAAATTACCCGGATGTGCAGACGATAGCCGAAGAGTCAACTGCCTGGCCCATGGTTTCAAAGCCTACCTATATGGGGGGCCTGGGTTTCGGCATGAAGTGGAATATGGGCTGGATGAACGATATGCTTAAATATTTTTCGGTTGACCCGCTGTTCAGGAAATATCATCAGGGGCAGATAACTTTCAGTTTTCTTTATGCTTTCGCGGAAAATTTCGTGCTGCCGTTCTCTCACGATGAAGTCTGCCAGGGAAAAGGCTCCCTGGTAGGCAAGATGCCGGGCGATGAATGGCAGAGGTTTGCGAACTTAAGGGCCTTATTAGGGTACATGTACGGCCATCCTGGCAAGAAGCTTCTTTTTATGGGGTGTGAGTTCGGCCAGGTAAGGGAGTGGAACCATGACGAAAGTCTTGAGTGGCATGTACTTGGCTTTCATTTTCATAAAGGCATTCAGGATTGGGTTAGGGACTTGAACAAAATGTATAACTCAGAACCTGCGCTTTATGAGTTCGATTCTTCGTGGGAAGGTTTTGAATGGGTAGATTTCAGTGACAATGACCAAAGCATAATAAGCTTCATAAGAAAATCAAAAGACAGTAAAAGTATTGTGCTCTGCGTATATAACTTTACACCTGTATTAAGACAAAACTATCGTGTAGGCGTTCCCAGGGGAGGTTTCTGGAAAGAAATGCTTAACAGCGACGCTTATAAATATTGCGGCGAACAAAGAGGTAACCTGGGCGGTTTTTATGCAGACTGGTGGCATGCACACGGCAGGCAGTTTTCTTTAAACCTTACTATTCCGCCCCTCGGCGCAGTGTTCATGAAGAGCGAAATTTAAGGGCTGTCAGCTGGACATCTACGTAAATCTTGACAAGGTTTTGTCAAATATGTAGATTATTATCGTTAATAAGACGTTGTCTCTAAATAAAAAACTTAAGGAGGAGGTTCGTATGCTCAAAAAAATCTTTATTCTGGCGATGGTTGCGGGTTGTTTGGCTGTTGATTCATATTCTAAGGATATCCCCTTTGAGGAAAGGACTATAGCGGCTGTAATGCCTTTTTCGTATCACGTGGATGAGTACCCTCAATATGAAAAAAGCGTCAGCGGGATCGCAGATGCCCTGGCTGTCGACCTTTTGAAAACGAATAAGGTCAGGCTTCTTGAACGCACGCGCATAGACGACGTTTTAAAAGAGGTAGCGTTAGGACAGTCAGGAGTTATAGACAACGCAAAGGCGATTCAGGCCGGGAAGCAGCTCGGCGCCCAGCAGGTTATCCTCGGCTCGATAATTGCCCTTTCGATCAGGGAAGAAGGCCGCAGCGTCAAGATAGCGGAAAAAACAACAAGATGGGTAGAGATCCAGGCAGAGGTGCGCCTCGTAGATGTTGAAACCGGGGAACTGCTCGCGACAGGAAAAGCCACCAACAAAGTATCGAGCGCCGAGAAACACGCTTTCGGCGGAAAGATCGGGAAACTTGCGACCCCGGAATCCCTTGTTCAACAGGCCTTAGAGGGGCTGGGTGAAAAACTTGCAAAAGACCTGGCAAAAAGCATAAGGCCTGTCACTAAGAAAAAATAATAAATACAAAAAAGAAATTAAAAAATATATTTTAAAAAGCCACATTCAAAAAATGTGGTTTTTTATTTATGAGTCCGGTCTAAAAGGTGCCATTCCCAGGAAAATGGGAATCCAGTAAGGCAGTGTCCTGCGAATGATTAGATTCCTGCTTTCGCAGGAATGACAAAATCAGGTTTTTAAAGTGGGCTCATTTAAGTATTAAGTAGCAATAATTTGAAAATAATAACAAAATTTAGTATATTACACTTCAACATTTAAGACATATCGTCTAATTTATGTAACAAGGGAGAAAGTATATGCAAAAAAAGCAGATATCCGAACTTCAAAAAGAAAGGGCAAAATTCAAGCCCATACTCCCGTCAATATATAAAAACGGGCCGTCAAATGTTTTGGGCAAATTAGGAAAACCGACTAAAAGCATATCCAATGAAGAGACAGTGCAAAAGCTGTTCCCGCACACCTATGGATTGCCTATAGTAAGTTTTGTAAAGGGAAAGAACACTGCCCTGGCAAAGAAGGCAATAAAAGTAGCCGTAGTCCTTTCAGGAGGCCAGGCGCCCGGGGGGCATAACGTGATCGCAGGTATTTTTGACGGGATCAAAAAAGCCAACCCAAAAAATAAACTTATCGGTTTTTTAGGAGGGCCTTCAGGGATAGTAGAGAATAAATGGAAAGAAATAACCGCGCCGCTAATGGATGAATACAGGAACACGGGCGGGTTTGACATAATTCAGTCCGGGCGTACGAAGATAGAATCTCCGGAACAGTTTGAGAAAACCAAACAGACTATCCTGGACAATAAGATAGATGCCCTGGTAGTCATAGGCGGAGATGATTCAAATACTAACGCCGGCCTTATTGCTGAATATTTTAAAAAAGAAGGAATGGAGATAAGTGTTATAGGCGTACCCAAGACAATTGACGGGGACCTGAAAAATGACCAGATCGAAACATCTTTCGGGTTCGATACGGCAACCAAGGTCTATTCCGAGCTTGTCGGAAACACCTGCAGGGACGTGAATTCCGGGCAAAAATACTGGCACTTTATCCGTCTTATGGGAAGGAGCGCATCGCATATCACGCTTGAGGTCGGGTTTAAGACTCAGCCTAACATAGTCCTTATCGGAGAAGAAGTTCTCGCAAAACAGATGACGCTTGCCCAGGTCGTTGATCAGATAGTTGAGGTCGTTATTAAACGGGCGCAATTAAATAAGAATTTCGGGGTAGCCCTGATCCCCGAGGGGTTGATAGAGTTCATACCTGAAATGAAAGAACTTATCACGGCTCTAAATGATGCTTTGGCCGGTAATGAAGAAAAGATAAATTCTCCGGCCAGCCCGGAAAATAAGAAGGATTTCATCTATACTCAATTGCCGGTCCACCTTGCGAACCTGATGAGGTCATTGCCGGGCAATATAGCCTCCCAGCTCATGCTTGAGCGTGACCCTCACGGGAATGTCCAGGTATCTTTGATTGAGACTGAGAAACTACTAATTGATATGGTAAAGATGAAACTTGCAGAATATAAGAAAACAAATAATTATACATGTAAATTTTCTGCGGTTACGCATTTTTTTGGCTATGAAGGCCGGAGCGGTGCCCCGTCTAATTTTGATGCAGCATATACTTATGCACTGGGTTATAATGCAGCCGTGCTTGTGTTGAACGGTTTTACCGGCTATTTATCTTCGGTAAAGAACCTTATAAAACCGTCAAAAGACTGGGAGTGCGGCGGTGTGCCTCTTACGATGATGATGAACATAGAAAGAAGAAAAGGCAAGGAAAAGCCCGTTATACAAAAAGCTTTAGTAAAACTTGACGGGGCACCTTTTAAAGAACTGGTAAGAAACAGGGAAGCCTGGGCAATGACCGAGAGCTACTTGTTTCCGGGCCCTATCCAGTATTTCGGGCCTTCCAGTGTAACGGATCTGACGACAAAAACGCTTGTTTATGAACATATGAAGAAAAAGCGGTAATACCGGCAGAAGAAACACAATATTAAATATAGAACAAGAAGTTACCTCCGTACAGAAAGTCCAGAACTTTTCTTCTCGTGATAACGAAAGCCACTTTCGATGCGTGTTTGAAAATGGCTTACCTAATCCAGCGATAAAATCAAATAAATACTACACCTAACAATAGGTAGTACATATAATAATAGTAATACTATAAAATACTTGACATACAATATGTAATATGTTATACTTTTATTGAAAAGGAGGATATTACTATGATGACCACGATAATGACAACCAAAGGACAGATAGTTATCCCGTCAAGAATTCGCAGGCATATGAACATCAAGAAAGGCTCAAAGCTTTATATTGAAGAAGAGGGAGACAAGATAGTTATAAAACCCATGAATACCGAGTACTTTAACAATCTTGCCGGAGTTTTGCAGACAAAGGGCAAATTAACCAAGACTTTGATCGAAGAAAGGGTTAAAGAAAGAGAAAAAGAGGGGCATAAATGATAAAAGTATTAGACTCCCATGCATTAATGGTATTCTTGGAAAAAGAACCAGGATACGAAAAAATGCAACAGATTTTTGTGCAAGCGGCCGAGAAAGACAACCATTTATTAATGACTAGCGTTAATTTCGGAGAAATTTATTACATTGTACTCCGCGAGTGCGGAAAAGAAAAAACCGAAGAGGTGGAAAAGGTAATCGCTTCTTTGCCTATCCATATTGTTGATGTAAATATTGAGTTGGCCAAAGAGGCCGGGAAGTTAAAAGCTATAAATAAAATGTCTTATGCCGATTGTTTCGCGGCAGCATTGGCAAAAGTCAATAAAGGCGAGCTTATAACCGGCGATAAAGAATTTAAACAAGTAGAAAGCGTGTTGAAAATTCATTGGCTTGAATAAAACCATAAGAGAATTCTATGAAAGAATTATGCCTTAAACTAGCACAAGCAGTTTCTGAAGATGAAATAGAGCAGATAATAAATAATGATTGTATCTTAAGAAATAATGAAAATTGGAGACGTTACGGTTCTATTAACAATATTGGAACAGTTACCGGGCAATCTCCACAAGCAGTTCCTTCCTTAGTGGAAAAGATTACCAATTATATAGATGCTTTATTAATCAAAGCTTGTAAAGATCACGGGGATAATCCCGAAAGTCCAATAAGCCCTAAATCAATGATTGTATTTAATACTAAACTGTTCACTGAACGCCTCTGTTTTAATCGCTTTTTATATGAACTAATAACTCCGAACTAATAACCTAAGAACTCATTTCTCTTGATACTACTCCCTCCGGTTTAGTCTTGCTTTTCCTGTCATTTTTTAGTTTAATATTATATAAATTATATGTAATATCATAATAGCACAAAGCATGATTGTTTGGTGCTATTTTTCATTGGTAGTATTAGAAGGAATTTTGCAATTTTCAATTTGAAATTTGAAATTAAATTAGCGAACAAAGTGAGCCTAACTTGATATGGTTACAAAAAAGATATTTTTAAAAAGTTCAGATGAAGTCTTGCATCTTTTAGGCCAGCAGGACGAGAACTTAAGAAGGCTTGAAAGGGATTACGGAGTACAGATCTTCGTGCGCCAGGGCGGCAGTACGGGCGATTTCTCTCTGGTAGTGCGCGGCGGCAGCGGGAAAGTCGACAAGGTATTGTCCCAGCTTGAATGTATGAGGGAGAAAAGGAACGATTTTCCTTCTCTTGAAAAAGAAAAAAAGCCGCTCCACGTAGTACAGCCGGTCCAAGCCGGGTCAGGCGTGATCTACGTTACGTATCAAGGAAAAAACATAAAGCCGCGTTCAGAACACCAGAAAAAGTACGTAGAGTACATAAACAAATATGACATAGTAATGGCTGTAGGCCCTGCAGGAACCGGGAAAACGTTCCTTGCGGTTGCCTGTGCCCTTGATTTTTTACAGTCCGGAAAAGTAGGTCGCATTGTCTTAACCAGGCCTGTGGTTGAGGCTGGGGAGAAGCTCGGGTTCCTGCCGGGCGACCTTTACGAAAAGATAAACCCGTACCTAAAGCCTCTTTATGACGCATTTTTTGCCATGCTCGGGCATGAGAAGTTCAGATTCCTTAAAGAAGACGACGCTATCGAGATAGTCCCTCTTGCCTATATGAGAGGCAGGACCCTCGACGATGCATTTATTATACTTGATGAAGCCCAAAACACCACTACGGAGCAAATGAAGATGCTCCTTACAAGGATGGGAGCCGGCAGCAAGGTAGTTGTTACGGGAGATGTCACCCAGATCGACCTTGAAGCAAAAAAACAGTCCGGGCTTGTTATGGCCCGGAAGGTTTTAGACCTTGTTGAAGGTATACGGTTCGTAAATTTTTCTGAAGAAGATGTAGTGCGGCATGAACTTGTAAAAAAAGTTATCAAAGCTTATGAGAAATGGGAAACAGGAGAAAATCAACAAGTTTCCGAAGGGAAATATGTTTAAAAATTCTTTTATTTCATCATTCAGAAAAGTTCTTCTCGGTCTGCTTAAGTGGACAGAAAAAGTCCAGGACGTCCAGTCCGTGGTAAGAGGCAAACAGAATTTATGGCAGAAAGAAATAGTTTTGCCTAAACTTCTGATTTCAACGGTAAGTTTTATAATCGTCACCGGGATCCTTGTCCTGGGAATAACTTTCTCGCCTTTAAAAATAATAGGGCTTATATTCCTTCTTTTAATGTGCTTTATATTTTTGAGCTTGTACCTGCAAAAGGACAGGGCGTATCTTTTGGAAGACAGCGAAGCGCTGATGCTTTTGGCGATAGTTTTTATCATAGCTGTGTTCTCCATGCTGATCTTTAAAGTCTGGAACCTGTTTGAAAGGCCGATGATAATGGCTACTCCTATGGCGGCTTTTGCCGTGATCATAGGCATCTTACTCTCTAAAAGGCTTGCGGTCGTTGTTTCTATCATATTATGCGTTATTTTATCTGCTATAAATGATTTTAATTTAAGGTTTTTCTTTGTTCATTTTTTCGGTTCTTTGGCCGGCATATATTCTATCCCGATGATCCGTAACAGGGGCGATCTGACGAAAGTCGGGGTAAGGATTTCCCTTGTCAATGTTATGGGTATAGTCACCGTATGGCTTTTTTACAATAATGATGTTATTAATTTGAAAAATTTTTCTACGGATATTTCCTATGGGATCGCAAGCGGTATACTTTCAGTAGTTATTATCCTTGCCACTCTTCCTTACCTTGAAGTTTTTTTCTCGCGCACAACGAACATCAAACTGCTTGAACTTGCAGATTTTAACAGGCCGCTTTTAAAACGTCTTATGCTGGAAGCTCCGGGAACATACCACCATTCATTGATAGTAGCTTCCCTGGCCGAACAGGCGGCGGAAGCGATAGGGGCGAACTCGCTCCTTGCCAGGATAGGAGCCTATTATCATGACATAGGAAAGCTCGTTAAACCGGAATATTTCATAGAAAACCAGCAGACTATGGGAAATCCGCACGACCCTTTGGCTCCCAGCATGTCAAGCCTTGTTGTGATATCTCATGTCAAGGAAGGAGTTGCTTTAGCCCGTGCAGCCGACCTTGATAAAGTCATAATAGGCTGTATAGAACAACACCAGGGCACATCGCTGATACATTATTTTTATCACAGGGCGCTTGAGAAAAATGCCGATATAAATGCGGAGAATTTCCGCTATCCCGGGCCAAAACCAAAAAGCAAGGAAACAGCGATATTAATGCTAGCTGATTCAGCCGAGGCTGCCAGCCGTGCGCTCGACGACCCGTCGCCGTCCAGGCTAAGGGATATGGTGGAAAAGATAATTAACAACAAATTTACGGACGGCCAGTTTTCCGAATGCCCTATAACCCTTCATGACTTGAGCAATATAGCGGAGAGCCTTGTGCTGACTTTAAACGGTATATTTCATGCACGCATAGAATATCAAGAGTCAAACGGATCGGATGAGAAGAAAAAAGAATAAAAAACTTAGCAGGAACCCTCTATAAAAATGCATCTGCCGAATAATTATAAAAAAATCAAGATAAAAAGAGGCATAAATTTATTCAATTTCAATGAAAAATCAAGGCCCGGCCTTGCTAAAGCCGCAAAAAGGACACTGCTTGAGAAAAAATACCTGAAGCTCGGCGTGGTCAATGTAGTGCTGGTGGGCGATAAGGAGATAAAAAGATTAAATAAAAAATACAGGAAAGTTAACAGGGTAACTGATGTTATATCTTTTTTAGAGAACCAAAAACCGTTGTTCGGCGATATCTATATAGCAAAAGAAAGATCTAAAAGACAGGCGCTGCAGTACGGCCATACCTGGCAGGAAGAATTAATGTACCTTGTTATACACGGTATTTTGCATCTTTTCGGGAACAGGGACTATCTGCCGGCCCAGCGGAAAAAGATGTTTTCAAAGCAAGATAAGATATTTAAAGTGCTAGTAAATTAAAATGCTTATATTCTCAGGTTCTGTAGTAATAATCCTTCTTTTTCTTTTGTCTGCGTTCTGGTCTGGCTCTGAGATAGCCCTGACGAGCCTTTCAAAATACAGGATAAAAAAAATAATCGCATTAAAGAAGTCTCTGTCCGGGCCTCTCAAGCAGTGGCTCAAGTCGCCGTACTATCTGTTGACGACTATCCTTGTAGGAAATACCATAACGAACCTTACTCTTAGTTTTTTTGCTACCGTGCTTGTACTGCATGCCTTTTTACCTTCAGATACTTCTTCGAATAAGCTTGGGATATTCGGCTTTATAACTAACCGCGAGTTCCTGGAGTTCGTTGTGTGGATAAGCATAACGTTTTTGCTGCTTATTTTCGGAGAAGTTACTCCAAAGATATACTGCCGTTCCAACCCTGAAAAAATCACTTTTTTTGCCCTGCCGGTATTATCGCGCATAGCAAATATATTCATACCTTTGATCTGGCCTGTAAAACAGGCCATAAGGCTGATTTTCCCTAAGGCCGAGTTGTTCCCTGTAGGAAAGATGACCGCCCTAAGCATGGACGAGACAAAGGAACTGATAAGGGAAGCGGGCCAGTCCGGGATGCTCGCAGGCGAAACAAGCCAGATGCTTGAGCGGGTGTTGAAACTCGGCGACTTTAGTATAGATAAGATAATGACAACGCTTGATAAAGTCGAAGCAGTAAATATAGATCAAAGCCAGGAGAGATTCCTTGACCTGATAGTTGAAACCGGACGCAGCCGCGTACCTGTTTACCATACTTCCGTTAACAGGATTGCGGGTTTTATTCATACAAAAGACCTGCTTGAACTCTGGCAGGGCGTCAGCGAGATAGAGATAGACGATCTGATACGGCCTCCTTATTTCGTGTCAAAGAACAAAAAGATATATGACCTGATGAAAGAGCTGCAGTCCGGCAGGACCCACATGGCTTTTGTTACGGACGAAATGGAAAATCTTGTAGGCGTAGTTACCCTGGAAGATATCCTTGAAGAGATAGTAGGCGAAATACTCGACGAATATGACCTAAAGGAAAAAAACGAGCAATGAACGTTTTGATAGTTAAATTATCCCTGTTCTGTATATTCTTGCTGCTTGTAGCGTTCTTTTCTGCCATTGAAACCGCCCTGACAAGCCTGTCTCCGCTCAATTTAAAAAACCTTAAAGCAAAATATCCTTTGATCGAGAGGCAGTTCCTGTTCTGGGAAACAAGGCCGAACGAACTGCTTGTAACGATACTTATCGGTATAAACATGGCTATTATCGGTTCGGGTGTCCTGTCCACGTCCATAGCCATTGACCTGTCGGAAAAATATTCTTCTTTCCGTCATACTATTTTAGCCGCTGTCCCAATAATCTCGACCATCCTGATATTGGTCTGGTGTGAGATAATACCTAAAATATTCAGCCGTTACAGGTCGGAAACAGTCGCGAGTTTCGGCATCACATACCTGGCGCTGTTTAAAAAGATATTTACTCCGGTCTCAGACCTTTTGCTTGAGATAGCAAAAAGGATAATAACGTACCTTACAGGGCAGCAATCAAGAGAGATACCTTTCTTAAGGCCTGAGGAACTGAAGATACTCCTTTCTTTAGACGATACGCCACTGTCGAGCCCTGCAAGGAAGATCATGAACAATATCCTTGATTTTGGAAAGACCAGGATCAGCCGTGTAATGATACCCAGGGAACATATCCAGGCTGTGAACCTGGAAGGTGATGTAAATACGGTAATAAAACAGATCATTGAAAAAGGGTATTCCCGCGTTCCTGTGTACAGGAAAGACCTTGACAATATTGTCGGAATTATTTATAGTAAAGACTTGAATTTATCACTCAGGAGCGGGTCTTTATTCCTTCTGGAAGACTTGATAAGGCCGGTTTATTTTGTGCCAGAATCGGCAAGGATAGACAAAGTTTTAAGGGAGTTCAAAACAGGCCATCAGCATCTTGCCGTAGTCGTAAACGAGTTCGGCACTATGGTAGGGCTTGCCACTATCGAAGACCTTGTGGAAGAGATAGTGGGCGATATCTGGGATGAATACGATATACAGGAAAAAACGATATTTCCTCTGCCCGACGGGTTTTATATTTTAAGGGCTAATGAGTTGCTTGAAAAGGTAAATGACGAATTGAAACTCAGCCTTCCTTCCAGGGAATTTACTACTGTAAGCGGCTGGGTGCTTGACCTCTTCGGAAGGATCCCTAAAGTAGGCGAGACGATAACCTGGGGCGACGTAAAACTTGAGATCGCAGATGCAACAAAGAAAAAGATCACGAAGGTTAAGATTAAAAAACTAAGCTAAAGCTTAGCTTCAATTTAAAAAATATGTACCAAAACTCATTCGGTCTTATTTTAAAAGCAAGCGTCTTGAACGAAGCCGATAAACTTCTGACCATATACACCCGTCAATGGGGGAAGATCTTTGCGGTTGCGCCGGGTGCAAAAAAGATAAAGGCAAAATATATCGGTGCGACTGAGCCGATCATAGAAACTGATTTTATGTTCTATTTTACTTCCAGTACTTCAAGGCCGAAAGTAACAGGCGCAAAAATATTGAACAGTTTTCCCTGTCTTACGAAAAACTGGAGGCGCCATTTCATAGCCCAGTACTGTGCTGAAATATGCGATAAGCTTACGCCTCTGCAGTCACAAAACCTGTCTAAGTACGACCTGCTCCACCGCAGCTGGAAATTGCTTGAAACCGCGGATAACCCGTGGCGTATCTATATAGCCTATGCGCTGCGGTTTTTAAAACTCTCAGGGTATGATTTCTCGGAATATATAAAAAAAGAAGATTCTTATATGACCAAAGATGAAACGGAAGTTATCAGGCATCTTTCTATTTTCTCAGGAGATGATATAGATAAAAATCTGTCCATAGAACAGGAAATGGAAGAAACTTTGATGAAAAAAATAGATAATTTCATAGCCTATTACCTTCACCATAACCTGTCAACAAAAAAACAATGGCAGAAACTAATTTACGCATAGCGTTTAGCGGGTAGCGTATAGCGGATAGTAACTGCAAAGTCTTTGTTTTTGGTTTTTCTATACGCTAAACGCTATACGCTCTACGCTAATATTTGAGGTGTTACGATGACTTTTCAGGAAATAATAATGACGCTTGAAAGATTTTGGGCAAAACAGGGATGCCTGATCTGGCAGCCTTACGACCTGGAAAAAGGAGCAGGTACGTTCAACCCTGCGACTTTCCTCCGGTGCCTGGGCCCCGAGCCTTGGTCGGTCGCTTATGTTGAGCCGTCAAGAAGGCCGGCAGATGGCAGGTACGGCGAAAACCCGAACCGGCTCCAGCATTACTACCAGTATCAGGTGCTGTTAAAACCTGCGCCTTCGGACATTCAAGCTATGTATCTAGACAGCCTTAATGTTATAGGACTAAACCCTAAAAAACACGATATACGTTTTGTGGAGGATGACTGGGAATCTCCTACTCTGGGAGCCTGGGGGCTTGGCTGGGAAGTATGGCTGGACGGCATGGAAATAACCCAGTTCACTTATTTTCAGCAGGTGGGGAGCATCGATTTAAACCCCATTTCCGTAGAAATAACTTACGGGCTTGAACGGCTCTGCATGTATTCTCAAAAAAAGGACAATGTGTATGACATTATGTGGACACCAGAAGTTACATACGGCAAGGTACACCTCGAAGACGAAAAACAGTGGTCAAAATATAATTTTGAAGAGGCGAACGTTGAGCTGTTAAGGAAGCATTTCACGGAATGGGAAGAAGAGGCAAAGAAACTCCTTGATAAGGACCTTGTCCTGCCTGCCTATGATGCAGTAATGAAATGCTCCCACTTATTTAACCTGCTTGAAGCGCGGGGCTCCATTTCCGTTACGGATAGAACGGCGTTCATAGCAAAGGTAAGGAACCTGGCACGAGGGGTCGCGGAGAAATATATAGCTCAAAATTCAATGCAAAATGCAAAATGAAAAATTCAAAATTAAGGTATCATCTTTGGCGGTTTATTTAGATAATCACGCTCTGGCGGGATACAATAATTCTGCATTTTTCAATTTTCATTTTGCAGTTAAGTTAAGTCGCTTTTGCGATCCTAACTTGAAAGGGTATTAATCATGACAAAAGATGCGCTTTTAGAGATAGGTACTGAAGAAATACCGGCATCGTACATAGAACCTGCCATGGAACAGTTAGGTGAAACAATAAAAAAATCCCTTGAACTCCACCAGCTGCCCTACCAGGAAATTAGGTCCTATGCGACGCCGAGAAGGCTTTGTGTTGTAATTAAAAAGCTCAATGAAAAAACCCAGGACAGGCTGGAAGAATATTCAGGCCCCATGTTAACCATAGCGAAGGATCAAAACGGGGCTTACACCCAGGCTGCCAGAGGCTTCGCGTCAAAATACAATGTAAGTGTAGAAAAACTTATTATAAAGAAAAAAGAAAAAGGCGAATATGTCTGCATAGAGAAAAAAATACCGGGCAGAAAAGCAGAGGATCTGCTTAAGGAGGTCTTCCCTGACGCGATAAAAAAACTTTCTTTTCCTAAAAGCATGGTCTGGGAAGAATCGGGTTTCAGGTTTGCCCGGCCTATAAGGACAGTTATTGCGCTTTTTGCAAATAAAGTAATAAAGTTTTCTGTTGCAGGAGTAAAATCGAATAATTATACCTTCGGCCTCCACACCATATCAAGAAAAAAAATAACCATCTCTACGCCTGAACGCTATGAAACGGAGCTCCGCAATAATTGTGTCCTGATGGACCAGAAAAAAAGAAGGGCGGAGCTTGAACGGGTAATGGAAAATGCGACAAAGCATATGAAGGGAGATGTGGTTGTTGACCAGGACCTGCTTAGAGAAGTAAATTACCTGGTGGAACACCCCGTCGCTATAGTGGGCACATTTGACGAGAAATACCTGAAGCTTCCGCAGGAAGTCCTTATCAACTGCATGAGGAAAAAACAAAAATTCTTTCCTGTAATAAATAAAAAAGAATTAACAAATCATTTCATAGGTATCCGCAACGGCATATCCGAGAACCAGAATGTAGTAAAAGAAGGGTACGAACGGGTGTTGTCTGCAAGGCTCTCGGATGCGGAGTTCTTCTTTCACCAGGATACTAAAAGGCCTTTGGCCGAGAAAGCAGAAAAACTCAAAGGCGTAGTATTCCACGACAAACTTTTAGGCGATAGGACGATGTTCGGCAAAATAAACAGGGTAAAGAAGATAGCTTCTTTCCTGAACGATAGGCTTAACGATAATGTGAAAGTTGACGGTTCAAGAATCGAAAGGGCGTGCATGCTGTTAAAAGCAGACCTTGTAACAGAAATGGTCTTTGAATTCCCCGAGATGCAGGGTGTTATAGGCCGCATATATGCGGAACACGACAATGAGGATAAAGATGTCTCACAGGCTGTGGAAGAGCATTACTGGCCCCTTGTAAACGACGGGAAACTGCCTAAAACCGGTCTCGGCACTATCCTGGCGTTGAGCGATAAGCTGGACACGCTTACCGGCTATTTCTCCGTAGGCATACAGCCGAGCGGCTCAGCAGACCCTTACGGCCTGCGCAGGCTCGCTGCCGGGATATTAAGGATACTTATTGAGAAACAGTTTCCTGTAAGGATAAAAGAACTCATTGATATCCTAAAAAGCAGCGGCTGGCAGATCAGTCAGGAAGTTGAAAAAAGCATAAAAGATTTTTTAAAACTTAGGATAGAGAATATCTTTGAAACAAAAGGTTATAAATTCGACGAAGTCCGCTCTGTACTTGCTACGGAAGACGACGACCTTCTTGATATACAGAACCGCCTGGAAGCGTTAAAAAAGATACGCAAGCTGCCTGATTTTGAGCCGCTGGCCACAGCTTTCAAGCGTACGGCAAATATCTTAAAACAGGCAAAAAAGAATAACTTTGAAATCCCGGGCACCGTAGATGAGAACCTGTTCAAAGAGGAAGCGGAAAAGAAACTATTTTTAAGTATATACAATTTAGAAAACAATCTCAAAGTTTCTCTGGATAACAAGGACTATATGGCCGTGTTAAAACAGATGGTAACCATAAAACCCGACGTTGATGAGTTTTTTGTCAAAGTAATGGTAATGGCAGAAGATATAAGCCTCAGGGCAAACCGCCTTGCTGTTTTAAAGTATATTGAGAATTTATTCTTTAAAGTGCTTGATTTTTCTCAATTACAATAAATATTAGCGTATAGCGTTTAGCGTGGAGTGTATAGAAGAAATGAAAAGAAACGGCAATACCTTAATCAAAGATGATTTTAGGGATTTTATAAATTTATTGAATAAACACAAAGTTGATTATTGTATCACCGGAGCTTATGCCGTGTCTTTTCACTCTGAACCGCGGGCCACAAGAGATATTGATTTTTATATAGCACATACAAAAGATAATTCTAAAAGGGCGGCGCTTGCCATAAAGGAATTTGCCGGCGCTGAAGTTGACAAGAACTATTTCAATACAGATGAGGTCGTTATTTTGCGTATCGGAATCGAGCCAAACCAAATAGAATTAGCAAACGGATTAACCGGCTTAAAAGATGATGAAATAATTAAGCATCGTGTAAAAGGAAAATATAGTGATGTAACCGCATATTATATAGGCATGGATGAGCTTATAAAGAACAAAGCTATTGTAAAAAATATGCCTCATAGAGGGAGAAAAAAAGGGACAGATTCAACAGACTATGAGACATTGAGACTAATTAAAAAAAAGCTTATAAAAATGGGCACAGTTAATGAATAAAATGCAAATTAAGTTTTATCATTCATACAAAGAAGCAGACGCTGATATGCTTAAAGATTCCTTGTTAATGAAACCTGAAGAACGAGTTGCAGCCATGAATGCAATCAGAAAAAGAGTTTATGCGTTGAAAGGGATAAAGGCTGACAATGAGGTTATTAAAACCATTTCTTACGGAAAAAGGTAACTGACATTAGGAAATCCGCAACACAGGGACTAAAACAGCATAACCGGATTTATTAAGATTTTAAAAAGCATGAAATATTCAGTAATTTTATCAATAGTAACTGCGCTATCAGCAATTATGGGTGGGGTATTTGGAGCTTATTTCCAATCTCGTTTTCAACATAAAAAGGAAGTTGAGGAAGATATTCATCAGTTGAAACGAAAAAGGTATGGTTCAATTTTAATCCAGATGCTTACAATTCTTAATCCTGATAGTTTGCAGAAGCACAGCAATTTCGAGATGATCTTAAAAACATAGAAAATTTTAAGGAAGAAGTAAAAGCAGAAATGCTTCACAGTATCCTGTTTGCTGATGATGCCGTAATAAAAGCAATGGCAGAATTTGTTAAAAAACCCTCTCACACTTCATATATCAAAACTGTCTCTGCAATGAGAAAAGATTTGTGGGGTAAGAAAACGGAGATAGACGAGGATATTTTGAAAGAATTTTCTGCTAAAAAGAATTGATGAAATTTATTTTATGTGAAACAGCAGGACGCCTGAGTCAATTTTGTAGTTTATAGGAGTATTTTTAAGTGAAAATAACAATAAAAGAAGTTGAACATGTAGCTAAACTGGCAAGGCTTGAACTTTCTCCGGAAGAAAAAGAGAAGTATGCCGGCCAGCTTGAAAAGATATTGGAGTATGTAGACCTGTTGAATAAACTGGATACCAAAGATATTGAACCGACAAGCCATGCTCTTGAATTAGAAAATGTCTTTAGGGAAGATAAGCTTGAGCCTTGTTCAACGGAAGCCCGCGACAGGCTCCTGGCAAATGCTCCTGAGCGGGAAGGCGATTATTTCAAGGTAAAAAAGGTAATTGAATAAAATGGAAAACAATATAACGAACCTTTCTGCAAAAGAATTGAGCGAGAAAATAAAAGCCCGCGAGCTCTCAAGCTCTGAAGTTACACGGGCCTATCTTGACAGGATAAAAGCCGTAGATCCTAAGATAAAATCTTTTGTCACGGTCTTTGAAGAAGAGGCTTTAGAACAAGCCGAAACAATCGATAAAAAAGCCGCAGGCAAAGAAGAACTCGGGCCGCTTTGCGGGGTCCCTATAGCGATAAAAGATAACATGATGATCACTGGCACTCCGACAACCTGTTCTTCAAAGATATTAAAGAATTATCTGGCGACGTATGACTCTACTGTAATAACAAAATTAAAAACCGCTGATGCGGTTTTCCTTGGGAAAACGAATATGGACGAGTTTGCCATGGGTTCTTCTACCGAGAACTCGGCTTTTTTTACTACCAAAAACCCGTGGGATACAAGCCGTATACCCGGAGGTTCATCAGGAGGGAGCGCAGCGTGTGTTTCAAGCCTCATGGCTGCGGTATCTCTTGGTTCGGATACAGGAGGGTCTATAAGACAGCCTGCAAGCTGCTGCGGAGTTATCGGTTTAAAACCGACCTACGGCAGAGTGAGCAGGTACGGCCTGGTAGCTTTTGCTTCCTCTCTTGACCAGATAGGCCCTTTTTCAAGGACTGTTGAAGATACCGCACTGCTTCTTAAAACGATCTCAGGTTATGACCCGAAAGATTCTACTTCTGTTGATATGGAAGTCCCTGATTATGAGGAGTTAATGAAAAAGGATATAAAAGGTTTGCGCATTGGCCTTCCAAAAGAGTATTTTATTGCCGGCCTTGATAAAGAGGTTGATACGGCGGTAAAAGAAGCTATAAAAGTTCTTGAAAACCTGGGCGCAAAAGTTGAAGAAATCTCCCTTCCTCACACGGAATATGCCGTGGCAGTATATTATATTATCGCGCCCAGCGAAGCATCCGCAAACCTTGCCAGGTATGACGGTGTAAAATACGGCTTCAGGGCGGACTGCGATAACCTTATTCAGGAATATGAAAAAACAAGGGGCCAGGGGTTCGGCCCTGAGGTCAAAAGGCGTATCATGCTTGGGACTTATGCCCTCTCTTCCGGTTATTATGACGCTTATTATGCAAAGGCTCAGAAGGTTCGGACACTGATAAAAAAAGATTTTGAAGAAACGTTTAAAAAGGTAGATGTTATAATAACACCCACTTCTCCTACGGTTGCTTTTAAAGCCGGGGAAAGAACGGACAACCCCTTAGAGATGTATTTGTCTGATATCTTTACCATATCGTGCAACCTGGCAGGCATACCGGGGGTATCGGTACCCTGCGGTTTCTCAAAGGACGGCCTTCCAATAGGGCTCCAGCTGTTAGGCGATTATTTTAAGGAAGAAGAACTGTTAAGAACGGCATACAATTATGAAAAAAATACATATTGGCATACTAAACATCCTGAAGTTTAGTTATTATAACTTCGAGATGCTTATAAGGAACATTTTCTTCCCTCACACGGCTGTGAAGAAAGCTTTTTCTATAATTAATTATATAATTATCGTGGTTTTTTTTGCAGGTATCGGCGCAGGCTTATATTCTTACATACCTTTTTATGTTTTTTTTGAGCAGCGCTGCGAAGATTACCGTTGTATGATGAAAGACCTGAATAAAAGAAGCCAGCATTTTCGCGGAGATGTTGCTATTCTGGTCAAAGACCTATTGACCAATGAGACAGTTAAAATAAATTCGGATAAACTATACCCGAGCGCAAGCCTTGTAAAAATCCCTATCATGGCCGCTGTATTTGAAGCTCAAAGGGAGGGCAAGCTTAACCTTTCGGATAAGCTTGTTTTAAAAGGCAGCCAGAAAGTATATTCTCGTAAAGGTTTATATAGAAAAAGAGCCGGGAAGAAATTTACTATCAGGGAGCTTGTGGAAAGGATGATAATAACAAGCGATAATACCGCAACGAATGTGCTTGTTGATGCGCTTGGTTTCGGGTATATAAACCAAAAGTTTACAGAGTTCGGGCTGAAAGATACGGACTTAAGGCGCGGCATAATGGAGTTGAAGTGGCGCAAGCTGGGCATAGAGAATTATACTACAGCAGAGGATATGACATACCTGCTTGAACAAATATACCATAGCAAGATAGTGGACGAAGAATCCTGCAAAGAGATGCTTGATATCTTAAAAAGGCAGAAGATAAACGACAGGATACCGTACCTTCTTCCTACGACCCTTGATATAGCGCACAAAACAGGCACCCTTGACGATACTATAAGCGATGTCGGCATAATATTTACCCCAAAAGGCGATTTTATAGTCTGTGTCCTTACACAGAACATAAGAAGTTTAAGAATGGCAAAAAAATTGATAAGGAACGTTGCTGCTGACGCATACAGCTACTACTAGCGTAGAGCGTGGAGCGGATAGCGTATAGGAACGTCAGAGTCTCTAAGGTTTTGTTTTTCTATACGCTCTACGCTATCCGCTATACGCTAGATATGAGAGAACATGTATCAAAAATACGAAACCGTCATCGGGCTTGAAGTACATTCCCAGCTTAAAACACTGAGCAAAGTATTCTGCGGGTGTTCTACGGAATTCGGGGTAAAGCCCAATTCGAATATCTGCCCGGTTTGCACTGGCCAGCCGGGCGTGCTTCCGGTACTGAACAGAAAAGCCGTAGAGTTGTTGGTAAAAACAGGGCTTTCTCTTAATTGCAGGATAAACAAACACTCGGTCTTTGCAAGAAAACAGTATTTTTATCCGGACCTCCCGAAAAATTTTCAGATATCCCAGTACGAACTTCCAATAGCAGAAGGCGGTTTTTTGGAAATTGAAGTTGAAGGCAAGCTAAAACGGATCGGAATAACAAGGATCCATCTTGAAGAAGATGCCGGGAAACTTCTCCATGCTATAGGGAACAGGGAACTTGATTATTCGCTCGTCGACCTGAACAGGACAGGCGTACCTTTAATGGAAATAGTCTCCGAACCGGAGCTCAGCTCTCCGGAAGAAGCCTGCCAATACCTTTCAAAACTCAAAAGCGTAATTGAATACCTGGAAGTTTCGGATTGCAATATGGAAGAAGGCAAATTCCGTTGTGACGCCAACATAAGTATCAGGCCTGCCGGGCAAAAAGAACTCGGTACTAAAGCGGAACTTAAGAATATGAATTCCCTAAAAGGCGTAAAAGATGCCCTTAGCTACGAAATAAGCCGGCAGATAGATGTGGTCTCAAGCGGCGGAAAGATAATACAGGAAACAAGGTTATGGAATTCCGGGAGTTCAAGAACAGAGCCCATGCGCACAAAAGAAGAAGCCCATGATTACAGGTATTTTCCGGAGCCTGACCTTGTGCCTCTTAATTTAGACGAGGGTTTTACGAATAAGATAAAGGAAGGAATACCCGAACTGAGGAACGAAAGGCAGGAAAGGCTGATAAAAGAGTTCGGGCTCTCTCAATATGACGCAGGCGTGTTAACAGCGGATAAAGCCCTGGCGGAATACTACGAGAAAACGCTTGAGTCCGCTTCAAAAACAAAGAATACTGCAGATATAGCAAAACCCGTTGCAAATTGGGTCACAACCGAGCTTTTGGGAAGATTAAATGCTTTGAATAAAACTATTTTGGAATCGCCTGTATCTCCGCAGAATATGGCAAACTTGGTTTTGCTGGTACAGGACGGCACGATATCCGGCAAAACAGCCAAAACTGTTTTTGATGAGATGTTCAACAGCGGGAAAAATGCCGATGATATCGTAAAAGAAAAAGGGCTTGTACAGATAAGCGATGAAACAGCTCTTGAAAAAATGTGTGATGAAGCGATTTCTGAAAACGCTAAAGCAGTAAGCCAGTATAAGGCCGGTAAAAAAGAGGCCCTTGGCGCGATAGTAGGAAGTATAATGAAGAAATCAAAAGGAAAAGCCAATCCCCAGATGGTGAATAAGATCCTATCTAAAAAACTTTCTTAAAGCCTTTATGGATACAGCAAACAAAATAATAAAAACACTGAAACTTAAACCCCATCCTAAAGAAGGCGGGTATTTCAGGGAAATCTACAGGTCAGCCGAATCTCTAAAGCCCGGTGCGCTTCCAAAAAGGTATAAAAAAGGGAAGTCCCTGGCTACCGCGATCTATTATCTTTTGACTCCGGGAACATTTTCTTCCGTTCATAAGCTTTCAAGCGATGAGATATTCCATTTTTATTTCGGAGACCCGGTCGAGATGCTTCTTCTTTTCCCCGACGGGTCGGGTAAAGCGGTTACCCTCGGCGGTAATGTGCTTAAAGGGATGTTCCCTCAGGTTATTGTAAAAAAGAATACCTGGCAGGGTTCAAGGCTTGTAAAAGGCGGCAAGTTCGCTCTTTTAGGGACTACTATGTCGCCGGGTTTTGATTACGAAGATTACGAAGACGGCAAAAAAGAAGCTTTAATAAAAAAATATCCAAAATTCAAGAAAATGATAAGCGCTTTAATGCGCTGATCAAAGGAGAAAGTCTATGCCGACAAAACTTAACATGCTTAAATTTGCCCACGAATTTGAATTAAAAGGACTTAATTTTTATTTGAGGTATGCGTTTAAGACAAAAAACATGCTTGCCAAGGAATTATTTTATAACCTGGCAAAAAAAGAAATAGAGCATGCCCAGAAGATAGACGGATTGTACGCCGAAGCCCAAAAAATCAGCTCAACTAAGATCGATCTGAGAATGGGGCCATCAGATATAGAAAAAGACTTAAAGGATTTTTTTAAGAACCAGGTGAAAAAGGAATTAAAAAAAGGTGCTCTTGACATTGCCGGTTATAAGACAGCGCTAAATATGGAAAAAAAGAGCATTGACATATACATCAAGATGAAAGAACAGGCCGAAACGCCGGCAAAAAAGAAGTTCTTTGAACTCCTGGCAAATGAAGAGGAAGACCATTATAACGCCCTTGATAACGTGTTAAGGTATCTGACCGGGACCGGAGACTGGCTGCAGGAAGACGAAAGCAAAACCTGGAACTGGATGAACATTTAACAAAGCAATGCAAATTGCAAAATGAAAAATGCAAAATGAAATCGATTTAAGGACACTTTTGGACAAAGAAATAGAAAAAAGAAAAATAGTTGCTGTAGCTGCGGCAAAGAAAGCCGGCAGGATATTACTGTCTCATTTCGGCAGAAAAATAAGCATTAAAACGAAGGGCGACAGGGATTATGCCACTGAAATGGACCTGCGGTCAGAAAAGCTTATAACAACCATGATAAGAAAATATTTTCCGGGCGATAATATTCTGGCTGAAGAAAATAAATATTCAAGTTCTGATTCAAGTTATAAATGGATAATCGATCCCCTAGACGGCACTCATAACTATATGTACGGTATCAGGGATTTTGGTATTTCAATAGCGCTTGCAAAAAATAATGAAATCATTCTTGGTGTGATATATATGCCCTTAAACAACGAAGCTTTTTCTGCAATAAAAGGGAACGGAGCATATTTGAACGCCAGAAAGATAAGTGTTTCAAAAAGGCCTTTGAGAAGGTCAACGATGGTCTATGACAGCAGAATAAGGCTGCATAAGAAAACGATGATGAGGAACCTCGGTCTCTTAAGCGAGAAGGTTTTTAATATAAGGATGTACGGTTCATCAGTAAGAGGGCTCACGTACCTTGCCCAGGGCAAAGTTGATGTGGTCCTGGAATATGACGAAAAAATATGGGACTGTGCCGCAGGCCTTATTATAGTCGAAGAAGCAGGCGGGATAATAACAGACCTGAAAGGCAATAAATGGGGTATAAATACGAGGCAGTACGTAGCTGCAAATCCCGTAATTCACAAAGATATATTAAAAATAGTCAAAAAACCAAAATAAATGAAAAGTAAACCGGTTTCTTGTATTAAAGCCAGCCGAGGAAAACTTTATATCAAGGTCGATTTAAAATTACTTGAAAAAAAATTCAAATCCAAAAACCTCATACACGAAAAAAGCTCCGCAAAAAAAAGCAAAAAATCCAAAGAATCCGATAAATACACTGAATTTGATTTGTTAAGAAATTTAAGAAATAAGAAATGTAAAAACTGTTGTTTATGCGGCAGCTGCGGCAGATAATCAGCCAGCAATTAGTTTGTTAAGCAAAACTGATTCCTTGAAGAATCACAGACTCCTATTGGGGGGAGTAGCCGAAGCATCTACAACGGGTGATTTTCGGCTATTTTGTTGTTGGGGACTTGAAGCTTTGGGTAAGAATTTTAAAAAACTTTAAGAAAATATTTTTTATTTGGATGCAGAGTTGTAAAAAATGATACGTCTAATGAGGTAGAGCATGAGGGATGTACGGAGTAAGGAAGATGACATTATTCATGATGTCCAAAACGGTAATATTGAAGCTTTCGATGAGTTGGTAAAGTTATACTCAACTAAGATATTTTCGTTATGTTATTATTTTACATGTAATATTGCAGAAGCAGAAGACCTTTCGCAGGCTGTTTTCATTCATGCACTAAAAGGTATTGGAGGTTTTAAGTTTAAATCAGCTTTTTCAACCTGGCTTCACCAAATAGCTGTAAATCTTTGGTATGATGCCTTGAGAAAAAACAAAAAAATAACGTATGTCTCTTATGATATTAATACAGGTAAAGATGAAGAAAGAACTCTGAAAGATGAAATAATTGATAGTATTGTCATTCCGGAAATAAAAATGGAAAAAAAAGAGTTAGAAGAGCAAATAAAAAAAGCACTTAATGTAATTACTCCGGATCAACGTATCGCAATAGTGCTTAAATATATTGAAGGCAAATCTCTTGAAGAAATAAGTAATATTTGTAACTGCCCGATAGGTACGATAAGCGCAAGGCTTACAAGAGGAATAAAGGAAATAAGAAAACATCTTAAACCTTATATAAACAAATAAGAGGAAAGAAAATGAACTGTGAAAATATCCAGGACCTGCTTCAACTCTATATCGATAACAAACTTGATGCCGAGACAAAAATGAAAATAGCAGAACACATTAAGCAGTGTAAAGAATGCTCTCAATTCTTAAATGAATTCAATGACACAATAGAAACACTGGGAAAATTGAAAGAAGTTAAATTGCCGGCAGATTATTATTCCAAATTGAGTTTAAAACTTGCTGATGTCAGGAAAGAACCAATAAACAAGCAAAACCGGCTGTTTAAACCAACGATATATATTCCTGCTTTATGTGTTTTTACCCTAATAATCTGTTTGGGATATTTTGTAAACAGCTCTAAGAAAAATGTACCGGAATCAAAAGTTGAATTAAAGGGAAAATTGGTTTTAAGCAAACAAAAAAATGAAAAACTTGTATTTGCCAAAATTAGGGAAAATAAGATTAACGATGCAGCCGAACCTCAAAGTATTGCGATAAAAAGGACTGTTGAAATTGCAAAAATCCCTGAAGAAAATAATAAACAATTTATTCTAAGAGGTGCAGGAGCTAAATATACAGATAAAAAAATAATACAGGAGTGGCAGGGAATAAACAGCGGAATGAAGGATAAAAAGACGATTCTTATAAACGACAATACCCAATGGCTGAGATTAATGAAAGAGAGCCAGGTTGAGCCGGTACTTCCAGAAATGGATTTTACAAAATACATGGTAATTGCTACATCCCTTGGCGAACAGAAGACAGGCGGGTACAGCATTCATATATCCAAAATCCGGGAAACCGAAGAAAAACTTTACATTGATATGGTTGAAACTCATCCAAAACAAGGTACAGCAGCCACACAACAACTAACCCGGCCGTATCATATTGTTGTAATAGATAAGGATTAATATAAATTCATCCTAAAAAGGAACTTTTAATGGTTTTATGAACTACAGAACTTTGTTGCTATCATTTTCAGTGTTATTTTTGCCAATTATAGCCATAGCCAGCATTGTTACATTTGAACCGTACCCATGGGACGATCCGACGCATAAAGTTGACATACTTAACGGGGCGATCGTGACGCAGGGCGATACAAGCCTTCCTGTGATGAAATTCAGGTTAAAAACAGATACATCAGAAGCTGCCTGGTCAAAGATAAGGGTTGAGCGTATCGGGCAGGGTGCGGCCGGTCAGAATTCAGGCGGCAGTAATAGCGATATCGCTCATGTGAAAATCTTTAAAGATTCAAACGGAGATGAAAAATTTAATGCAGGAGACACACTTATTTCTTCAGGCATTGATAAATTTCCGCTTGATGTAGTGGGTCCGGCCTGCGATATTACTTTGGCACAGGTTCAGACCCTAGGTACTGTACCTCAAGTTTATTTCGTTGTCTATGATATAGCTACAACAGCTTATTCAGGCAATAGTATAGGCGTAAAAATAAAAGACTACTCAAGCCTTACAGTTGATGCCCCTAGCAGTGTTGCAGTATTTTCTACGTCTGCGCCATTTCAAGCTGGAGGGTGGTTCCAGAGTTCATATGCTACTATACTTCCTATAAGAGTGAAGGTAGAATGCCAGAATTTGGCGCCCGAAGTTAAGCTGCCGGGGGATAAAAATATTCCTATCCTGAAAGCTAAATTTGCTTCAGAATCAAATACTGTAATTTTATCTTCCATAACTGTTTATCAGACTGGCGATATAAGCCGGCCCCAAAGCGACCGGGATTGGTATTTGGGTGTAGGCGACGGGGATTTCTCTGCCATTAAACTCTGGAGAGATGATAGTGACGGGGTTTTTGACGAAACAAAAGATACACAAATTGATAGTATCCCGAGCAAGGAGTCGCTAATAGATGCCGCAGTTATACTTAGGACTGATGCTGCTCCCATCCGCTGTTTCTCAGGTGGCCTGGCCACTTTGTATTGCGGAGACCTCATTAATCAAAAAGGACAGAATTATTTTATTACCGCTGATATAGGTACAACTGACCTTGGAGGAAAGCCTGTATTCCAGCATTTAGCAGGACTTGAGATATCATCTTACTCTGATATTAGTATAGTGCCTCACACATCAGTGTCAAGCGCAAGTAACGCCTTTCCGTATATATCGAGCAGTTTACGTTTAGGTGATGTGATTATATTAAATGTGAACATAAGGCCGGACAAATCAGGGGTGCATACCGAAGCCTGGTGGAACTCTACCACAAAAGTAAGCGTAAAATGGGATATAATCAAAGTGGCGCAAGCTCAAATAGTATCGTACATGACAGCTATAGGGAGCAATCCGGATCTGGAAGATATGACAATAGGCATGGGACAGAACGGATGGTTATCTACTGGCCCTCAATCAATTGATATAAGCGAGCTTGCTTTGAGCGAGCCTATGGTGACATTCCTGGCAGCTGATTTGTCTGCAACACAAGGTAATGGAACAAATATTCAGGTTTACCTGCCTGCAGGCCATCCAAGGATAAATACAAGTGCTACGTCTGGTTTTGACTCTGCCGGGTCTATTGTAATAGGAAAGGAGATAATAGGTTATACAGATACAAGCGCTGATTCATTTAGGAATATAACACGAGGCCTGCATGGAACAAGTATAGAAGCTCATAGTAAGTCTGATCAGGTAACAAATCATGCTTACTTCGTTAAGGTTAAAGCTGTTTCAAGCCTGGCAGGCATAACACCTCAAGCATGGGGAGTAATAAAAATAGACATGTCGCCTCCTTCCAGCCCTACAAATGTATTACCTAGTTACGTAGTATCAGGGGTTCCTGCTGCGGGCGGAAAATATGAAGTTAAATGGGTCACTGCAAAGGATTTTGAATCAGGTGTAGAACAATACGAAATTCAGGAATATTCGGATACAAACTTTATATGGAAAACTATTGACGCTGTTACAGGCGACAAGAATAGCATAAATGTTGGTGACGGAATTGCTTCTGATATTGATGGTACGGCAATAGAGGATAACCCGAGAAACGCGAACCACTTGTATTGGTACCGCGTGCGTGCAAAAAACTATGCAGGCAGCTGGGGTCCGTGGTCAGCGCAATCTAGTAATCTTGACTCAGCAAATAATAATCATATAATTAATGATAATGGAATAAAAATCGATATCCCAACAGGTACACTAACTACATCAGCAAGCATTGAAATAAGCACGCCCAGTGTTTCAAGCCTTCCGGCACTATCTAATGATTCAAAACTGAAAGGCAGTTCCAAAGCTGTAGAAATAAAACTTAGTGACGGGACTACAAGTTTAGCTAAAGAAATAACTCTGACTATTCTATATACGGCAGAGGATGTTGGCGGATTAAATGAAAATAATTTAAAACTGTTTTATTTTGACACTGCTAAATCCATGTGGGTTTTAATACCTAATTCTACGGTGGATACTTCAAGGAAAGTTGTTACTGCAAATGTCAACCATCTGACTATATTCAGGATCATGGAATATGCGGCTATAACCAATGCAATTGAAGACTTGAGCAATTATCCTAACCCGTTTAAAGCCGGGGTTGGCTCCACAAAGATAAGGTATACATTAAAACAAGACAGCGACGTTAAGATAACTATTTATGACCTGATAGGTGGTTTGGTACTCGAAAAAAGCATCCCGAGAGGGGTACCGGGT
Organism: Candidatus Liberimonas magnetica; assembly: GCA_020523885.1. NCBI lineage: Bacteria > Pseudomonadati > Elusimicrobiota > Endomicrobiia > Endomicrobiales > Candidatus Liberimonas > Candidatus Liberimonas magnetica. The sequence goes on from JAJAPY010000007.1 coordinate 48,549, forward strand.
TCTTCTGTCCAGGGGCCGAATGAAGTATCATGGGACGGGAGAAATGGCAGCGGAAAGATCGTAGATATAGGCGCATACATCTGTGTTGTTGAATGTGACGGAACGAACATGAAAACAAAAATCGGTGTCAAGTAGCTTTATGAAAAAGATATCAAGCATATTACTATTATTGGGATGTTTACTGTTGTTTAGTAACCACTCTTTCTCAAAAGATGCCGATGGGGGGTTGCCCGGGTATTTTCTTGACCTTGGGATAGGAGCAAGAGCTTTGTCTATGGGGCGCAGCTTTGTGGCTGTTAGTAATGATGAATCTTCGATATATTGGAATCCGGCAGGATTGGTAAATATAAAAAGCAGTGAAGTGTCCGCAACATATATTTCGTTGTTTGAAAATACCAGCTATAATTCTATAGGATTTGCCTGCCCGGCAAAACACGGATTAGCATTCGGCGCCGGTTTTATACAACTGGGTAGTGACGGAATAATCAGGCGCGATGAAAACAATAACCCGATGGGAGAAATACGGGACAGGAGCACAGCTTACTTATTTTCAAGCGGGTACTCAATAAACGAAAAAGCTTCTATCGGTAGTTCCCTTAAATATGTTAATAAGCAGTTTGATGATATTGATAAAAACTGGGCCGGGCTTGATATATCTGCGTTATATTCTCCTATAGATAAGCTGAGTGTGGGTATAAATTTACATAATATTGCTACCAGGGGCACTGAATGGACAGATGGCAGGAGCTACGATGTACCGATCGAAACAGATTTCGGGATAGCATACAAGCTGTTTTGTGATAGATTAACCATTGCTGCTGATTTTGACTCGAAATCCAGTCAAATATTAGAGTTACATACAGGCATAGAATGGAGCATAAACAAATTGCTAACGTTCAGGGGCGGTTATGACGAAAGGGATATAACTACTGGCATTGGGATTTCTCTGAAAAGCTATCGATTGGATTACGCACTGCTGAACCACCCGCTTGGAATGAGCCAGAGAGCGACATTCTCTTATCGTTTCGGAGAAAAAGCAGGAAAAAATAACATCAGAAATAAGCCTGGCATAGTTGTGAAAAAAGGAAAAGAATATGATACAGCGATAAATACAATGAAAGAGATACCGATGGCGATATATCATATCTTCCATGACAAAGATATATCTGTCATTAATGTCCGGATCAAAAATAATCTCACAAATGAAACAAAGTTCAGGATAAATTACAGGATAGGACTGAAAAATCCAAGTGAAGTAAAAGAGGTCAATGTACCCTGTAATGAAACTGTAGATGTTCAGATCATTCCATCATTTACCCAGGAAGATATACGGCAAATCGCGGTTGTCCCTACTCCTACGACGATTTTTATAGATGTGGAAAGCATCAGCAGGAAAGGAAAACCTCATAAGCTGTCAAATGAATCGTTTCCTATAATCCTTTTGCCTTATGACCAATTTACTCCTCAAATAATCGATGCGAGAGGTAAAACGATCGACTTGCTTGACACGCTTGTTAATTGGATCACGTATAATGACCGTAATTTAGGCGCTATAATCAACAAGGCAAGCGAAAGAGGGGCGAATTTGAATCCGCCGGTTAAAATTGTGGGATTTCAATCGCCTACGGCATTTACAAAAAAGCCGGATGATAACAGGACTCTGGAACAACGATATAGCGATTATCTTTCACAGGTAAAGTTGATATATGATACCTTGAAAGACGATTATAAAATTACTTATATCAACCAACCTGTTGCCTACGGTAATTCACAAAGAATAAAGCTTCCTTTCGAAACACTAAAAAATAAGGGAAATTGTATCGAGCTTTCTGTGTTGTTTGCCAGCCTTTTGGAAAGTATTGAAATGGAACCTATTCTTGTAATATTTAAAGAGGACAGGCACGCTGCTATAGCCTGGAAAGTTTCCGGTGAAGGTAAGGCAAGGTACAGCATGCTTGAAACAAACGTATTCGGCGAGGAATTTAGGAAAGTGGTTGAAAAAGGTGATAAACTCGTTAAAGATAATGACCTGACATCGGAATTTTTAAGCGGTAATGATATAACTTTTGATGAAAATGGTGTTTATAAAAAGAATTCAAATGTTATATTATTTAACATAAGTAAAATCAGGAAGCGTTTACCTCCCAGCCCATATATACCACAATAAATCCTAATAACAAGAGAGTTGAATAGGGAAATTAGCATGAGACAGTACTATGTCTTAGTAATATAGAGATAATAAACGAATAATTTTCGCTTGACATTGGCAATATAATCTATTATAATAGATACGAATCTAATATAAAAGACACATGTCTAATATAATAGACATGTGTCTAAAATGAGAGGTTGCTATGTTGGGTTTAGAAAAAGTACTATTTTTTACAAACCATCAAAAGATTCTTAAATTTCTTTTGGATAATCCTGAACAAAAATATTATGATCGCGAGATTGCCAATATTACGGGAGTTAGCCGCGCAGGTGCAAATTTTGCCTTGCGCGACCTGGCAAAAATCGGTATAATTGATAAAGAGAAAAAAGGAAAAATGAACTTTTATCATGTTTCCCTTGTTACAGCAATAGTCAAAGAACTTAAAACTCTTTTAAATATTCTGACAATCAGTGAATTAATCGATACAGCCAGCGAATATTCTAGTAAAATAGTTCTTTTCGGAAGCGCCTTAAAAGGCGAAAATACTCAAGAAAGCGATTTGGATATACTTTTTATAACAGATGATAAAGAGAAAGTCCATTCAATTATACTAAAAGATAAAAACAGGGAAAAAATACAACCTGTTATTGCCACTCAAAACGATTTTATAAAGATGAAAAAAGAAAACCCAGTTTTTTATAACGAAATTAACAACGGGAAAATATTGTGGATAAAAAAGTAAATATAGAGTTTCAAAAAGGATTGGAAAAGAAACGGATTGTTCATTTTGCTGAAGCTATGAATTCTGTTGATATTGAAATACAATCCGCCAAGGACGATTTATCCGAAGCTTCGGACAGATTTAGCAACAAAAAGTATAAATATGCAACTATAACGGCATATTATTCAATGTTTCATTCCTCTAGAGCTTTGGTATATTCCAAAGGGTATAGGGAAAAGAGTCACTATTATTTGCTGGTAGCTATTAAAGCACTGTTTGTTGAAAAGGGTGAAATTCCGGAAAACCTGTTAAACGAATTTCACGAAGCTATGGTTTTAAGAGAAAATGCTGATTATAGTGCGCAATTCTCAAAAGAGGGTGCCGAAGCAGCAATTTCAACTGCAAAGGATTTTCTTCATTTATCAGCAAAAATACTCGGAAAGAAATAAACTTAAGAATTGCTGTTTTTGCGGCAGGTAATGAACTATTCTGTATATATTGTAACCCTATCTGGATGGACTTCTAACAACCCACCTGAAATCGCAAACTGTACCCCTGCACCTTTTGCGTCCTTGATCTCAACATTTGAAGCTTTAAGGCCTGCGATCATATCTGCGTGGCCGGCAAGGACACCGAGCTTTCCTTTTTCCGAGGTGCAGACAAGGGAAATGATCTCCTGGTCGAATATGACGCTTTGCGGTGAAATGATTTTTAACGGTACTGTTCTTGCCATGATTTTAAAACAGCGTTCCACCTACGCGGTGGAATGTGATTATTTTGAGGCTAGACCATGTTTTTGGCGTTGGCTATGACGTCGTCTATGGTTCCTACCATTAAAAATGCTTGCTCAGGTAGGTTGTCGTGCTTGCCTTCGATTATTTCCTTAAAGCTCCTGACGGTTTCTTTTAACGGGACGTACTTGCCTTCAAAACCGGTAAATTCTCTGGCAACAAAGAATGGCTGGGAAAGGAATTTCTGGATCCTCCTTGCCCTTGCGACCGTGAGCTTGTCTTCATCAGAAAGCTCATCGACGCCGAGTATGGCGATGATGTCCTGAAGGTCTTTGTATCTTTGAAGTATTTTTTGCACTTCCCTTGCCACATTGTAATGTTCTTCTCCTACGATATTCCTTGCCATTATCCTTGAAGACGATTCAAGCGGGTCAACAGCCGGGTATATCCCCAACTCCACTATCTGCCTTGACAGGACCACTGAAGCGTCCAGATGCGAAAATGTAGTTGCAACTCCCGGGTCTGTCAGGTCGTCCGCAGGCACGTAGACCGCCTGAACGCTTGTTATGGAACCGTTATTAGTTGACGTGATCCTTTCCTGAAGCTTTCCCATTTCAGTCGCCAAGGTAGGCTGATATCCCACGGCAGAAGGAAGCCTGCCCAACAATGCCGAGACCTCAGCGCCTGCAAGCACGAACCTGAATATATTGTCTATAAACAGAAGGACGTCCTGTTTTTCTACGTCCCTGAAATATTCTGCTTGTGTAAGGCCTGACAAGCCCACACGTAACCTTGCTCCTGGAGGCTCGTTCATCTGGCCGTAAACAAGGACGGTCTTATCTATGACTTTTGTCTGCTGCATATCAAGCCAAAGGTCGTTTCCTTCGCGTGTCCGCTCCCCCACTCCCGCAAAGATCGACACTCCGCCGTGTTCTTTTGCCACATTATGGATAAGTTCCTGGATGATAACGGTCTTTCCTACTCCGGCACCGCCAAAAAGCCCGACCTTTCCGCCTTTCATAAAAGGCGTCAAAAGGTCTATGACTTTAATCCCTGTTTCAAAAACTTCAAGGCTGGTTTTCTGGCTCACAAAATCGGGCGCGGCTTTATGTATAGGCGACCTTTCTTTTGTCTTAATCTCTCCAAGCTCGTCGATCGGTTCTCCGAGCACATTCATTAACCTGCCAAGGCAAGCTTTGCCTACTGGCACTGAAATAGGAGCGCCGGTATCTGTTACAATCGTCCCGCGTTTTAAGCCTTCTGTCGGGCTTAAAGAGATAGTCCGCACTACATTATCACCGAGGTCAGAGACCACTTCAAGGACGACTTTGGATCTCTTGTCCGTGCCTTTAGTTTCAGCTATCTCAAGGGCGTTATAGATCGCGGGTATTTGTTTTTCAAATTCAACGTCTACTACAGGGCCTATGACTTCCACTATCTTTCCTTCGTTCATAATTTCTCCCAGAAATGATTACGATGATTATGAAATGCAATTACAGTGATTAAATTCCTAGTTTTTATTTATCACCGTAATAATATTGCAATTAATCGCTGTAATCTTGTTCTATAAAATATTTGCCGTAAGTTCCGATATTTCTGATGTAATCTTTTCCTGGCGCAGTTTATTAAGCTGTAAGGACAACTCGCATATAAGCTCATCGGAATTTGTTATAGCCGTATCCATGGCAAAGATCCTTGCTGCGTGTTCCGCCAAATTAGAGTCAAGGAGTATCTTGTAGAACTCGGATTTTATGTACATCGGCACTGAATGTGAAAATAACCTTTCCGGCTCAGGCTCGCAAATAGGGTCTGCCGGTACGGCCAGCCCGGTATTAAAGGCATCAAGGGATAACGGGAGGAACTGTTCGACCACGACTGACTGGGCTATCCCTGATTTAAATTTTGCATGGGCTATATGAAGGCCTGTAAACCCTTCTTTGATGTAAATATCCAGTAGTTCGTCAATAACTGCCTTTGCGTCACTGTAGTTTAAGCTGGAAAGATTTGCAAATTCTTTTAAGAGAGGGATATTCTTGATCAGGGCATTCCTGCTTTTTTTGCCTATTGTAATTACCTTAAGGTCTTTGGATAAGTTTTTATTTATAAAATCAAGCGATGCCCTCGTGATATTGGAGTTAAAACTGCCGCACAACCCCTTATCGCTTGTTATGACGACAAGGCAGAGATTCTCTTTTTTATCCGGAAAAATAAAAGGTTTAAGGTTTTTTGGGAAATCCGCAACCGTTAACCTGTTTTTTGCCAGGAGGAACAAGCCCGCGATCACTTTCTTTAAATCCAGACAGTAGGCCTTGGCAAATTCAAAGGTATTTTTCGTACGCTTAAGCCGTACGGAAGATATCATTTTCATGGCATTGAATATTTGCTGTATGGATTTAACCGATTTAATTTTTCTTCTTAAGGTTCTCAGAGAAATCATCTTTAAACTCTTTTATTGCAGCCATTAACTTGGTTTGCGTGCCGGGCTGTATTTCCTTGGTTTGCAGTATCTCTGTTTGAATATCTTTATACTTTCTCTCTATAAAGGAGAGCAGGCTTTTTTCAAAAGCAGTGACGGAATTAACCGGGACGTCATCTAAATATCCGTTAACGCCGGCAAATATTATGATTATCTGGTTTTCTACCCGCATGGGCTGGTGCTGGTCCTGTTTTAAGAGCTCTATCATCCTCTCGCCGCGGTCCAGCTGAGCCTTTGTATTCTTATCCAGGTCGCTTGAGAACTGGGCAAAGGCCGCAAGTTCCCTGTACTGGGCAAGGTCGATCCTGACCCTGCCGGCAACTTTTTTCATGGCTTTTATCTGAGCTGCGCCGCCTACCCGGGATACGGAAAGCCCTACATTGATTGCAGGCCTGATACCCGAAAAGAACAGGGCTGATTCCAGGTATATCTGCCCGTCAGTGATAGAGATGACGTTGGTAGGAATATAAGCCGAGACGTCGCCTGCCTGCGTTTCGATTATAGGAAGCGCGGTCAAAGAACCGCCGCCGTTTTTTTGGCTTAATTTACATGCGCGCTCTAAGAGCCTTGAATGAAGATAGAAAACGTCTCCAGGATAAGCTTCTCTTCCCGGAGGCCTTCTGAGTAAGAGAGACAGCTGTCTGTAGGACTGTGCGTGTTTGCTTAAGTCATCATATATCACAAGAACGTCTTTTCCCTGACACATGAAGTGTTCTCCCATGGCACACCCGGCATACGGAGCAATGTACTGCAGGGGAGCGACATCAGAGGCTGTGGCATTTACTACAATTGTATAGCTCATCGCATCGTTATCTTTGAGTGTTTTTACTAGCTGCGCAACAACGGACTGTTTTTGTCCTATAGCTACATATATGCAAATTGGCCTTTTTTGTTCGTTTTTCTGGTTTATTATGGTGTCAATGGCAAGGACAGTTTTTCCTATCTGCCTGTCGCCTATTATTAATTCTCTTTGTCCCCGTCCTATGGGGATCATCGAATCCACAGCTTTCCACCCGGTCTGAAGAGGCTCGTGAACAGGCATCCTCTCTACAATGAGCGGTGCGATGATTTCAATAGGCATCGAATGAGAAGTCTTTATAGCGCCTTTGCCGTCAATAGGCTGGCCGAGAGGATTGACCACGCGGCCAAGGAGCTCTTCGCCGACAGGCACTTCCATAACCCGGGCGGTACGCTTTACCTGGTCTCCTTCATGGATCAGCTTGTCGTCGCCGAACAATACGCAGCTCACGGTCTCCCGTTCCAGGTTCATTACCAGGCCATAAAGCCCTTTGGGGAACTCGAGAAGCTCTCCCATAAGGACATTCTCAAGGCCGTGAAGCAGCGCCACGCCGTCGCCTACCTGAAGCACGTAGCCTGTCTCTTCCAGGGATATCTTTGATTCGTACTTTTTCAGCTGTTCTTCTATCAAACTTACGATTTCGTTCCTTTCAATAGTCATAACTTATCCTTTATTGACAAAATAGCTGTTGAAATTTGCATTTTGCACTTTACAATTTTTAATTTGAGATAATTGAAAAACCCCCTATATATTCACTTCCTGTCATTCCCGAAGGTCTTTATCGGGAATTCAGTTCGACGGAAACTGTAGATTCCTGCTTTCGCAGGAATGACAAAAAATGGGTTTTTCAATTAACTCAATTTGCAATAATCAGTTAATTTGTAGAAAGCCTCTCTCTTATTGTTTTTAATTGCCTTTTAATACTGCCGTCAAGCAGGTTATCTCCGTACTCTATCGTAAATCCGGCGATAAGGCCGGGGTCGACGTCAAATTTACAGGCCGTGTCTTTGTTTAATGTTTTATCAAGCCTCTTTTTTATAGCGGTTTGCTTTTCTTCTTCCAGTATAGATGCAGAAGTGACTTTTACCTGTTCAATATTATGGGAAATATCCATGAGCTCTTTATATTTTATCGTTATTCCCTTGATTAATCCCAAAGCCTTGTTTTTCATCAATACAAAAATAAAATGTAATGCTAGGGGGTCTATTCTGAAGGCTTTTTTAAGCAGCTCTTCTTTATCGTTAAAAGAAACTGAAGGGTTGTAGAAAAATGTTTCGAAGCGCCGGCCGGATCCGAACACCTTTAATGCTGTTGTTAAGTCTTTATATATGCCCTCTTCGATCTTCCTGTCGTATGCAAGTGAAAATAAAGCAAGGGCATAATTATATGTCCTTTCGTTGTTTTTCATTGAAGGTTTTCCTTGTCGTTTTCTCCTACTTTGCCTAGGATATCCTCAAAAACCCTGTCCTGTGTTGTTTTATCGATGCTTTTTAATATAAGTTTTTCAGATATCTCAACGGCGAGTTTGGTGACGTCGTTCTGCAGTTCTTTCTTAAGCCGTTCTTTTTCATTTTCAAGTTCGCGTTTGGCGTTTAATATGATATTCTTTGACTCGTCATGGGCATACTCGATTATCTTGTTCCTCTGGGCATTGCCTTCTTCGATAGAATCGCTTATGATCTTTCTTGTTTCAAGCTTGGACTGCTTTATCTGGTTTTCGTACGATTTTCTCAATTCTTCCGCGGCAAGCCTTTCCTGCTGGGCTGTTTCGATGTCGGCCTTTATATCGCCGGACCTTTTTTCCATCATTCTGGTAAGCGGGCCCCAGGCTATCTTCCAAACGATGAATAAAGCTACAAGAAAAGTGACGATCTGGACTAATAATAAACTAAAATTAATATCTATCATATATTTATTGCAAATATTTTATGAACGGGTTTGCGAACAGGAGTATTATGCAGACGAACAGCGTAAAAAGAGCGAGCGATTCTATGAAAGCAAGCCCCAAGAGCATGCTCATCTGTATCTTATCGCTTGCTTCAGGCTGGCGCGCTATGCCTTCAAGCCCGCCGCGGATAGCGTTTCCCTGTCCAAGGCCGCAAAGCCCGGTACAAATGGAAAAACCTAGTGCGATGGCAAGCGATGTAAAAACAAAATACTCGCTGGAACCTGCACTTAACTTAGACGACTCTTTTGCAGCTTCTTCAGCCCAAAGCGGGACTGAACTTAAAAGAGGAAACGCTGCTCCTAACAAATAACTTAATCTTTTCTTCATATTGCCTCCGATTTATAGCGTAGAGCGTACAGCGTTTAGCGTATAGAAGTCTTTCCTATCCGCTCTACGCTCTACGCTATCCGCTAATTTTTTAATGGCTTTCGTTTACAGCCATGGCTACATATACTATGGCAAGGATCGTAAAAACGAACGCCTGTACGATGCTTACCAAAACACCCAAAAGAAGTATAAAAGGCCTTAAAATAAATACTGCGCCGGACAGTAATTTGCTAAAAAATCCGGGGCCGACAAGGAAAGTCAGGAACAAACTTGCAAGTATGCCTAAAAGGAGTTCCTTTGAGAAAATGTTTATAAAGAGACGCAAAGATAAAGATATGATTCTGGCAAAGTGGCTTATAATCTCGATTATTAAAATCATTATATTTATTGGAATAAGGTACCAGGGCAATTTCGGCCCTAAAAAATGCCTGATATAGCCAAAACCGTGTTCTTTTATGCCCTGGAACTGATAGAATAGGAAAGTAATTATCGCAAGGCCCAGGGTAATACTTAAATTTGCGGTAGGCGATGAAAACCCGGGTATTAAACCAAGGAGGTTGCCGGTAAGGACAAAAAGAAAAATACCGAGGAAAAGCGGGTAAAAGTTCTTTGCTTTTTCTCCTATCGCCGAATCTGCCATGCCGTAAATATAGTTGAACAGCAGTTCAAATGCCGTATTGATGCCTCTTGGCACGGGCCTTAAGTTCATACGGATGACAAGCGCAGAAATAATGATTATCGCCCATGTCACGATAAGCATTAAGGCTATACTGGGTATTCCTGGTATATGGTATTCTACTGCTTCCGGGAAAATTGCCATAAGTCTTTCCTTAAGATATTCATCATATATACAAAAGTTGAAGCAATAAGTCCAATAAGAAGCCCGAACCAGTTTATATTTAGGAATTTAACGAAGAGTATCAAAAGTAAGGCAAGAAAAAGCATCTTTAAGAAAAACCTTATAATATATAAAAAAGTTTTTTTAAATATGTCGCTTGAAGAAGTGCCGTTTGCGTCAAATACGTCCCTGATTGATACATGCAAGAGCACAAAATTTAGAAAACCTGTCATATAACCAAGGCAAAACCCAGGTACTAGGCTGCTTTTTTTTAAAAGGAACAGAAAAACAGCAAATAAGGCCAGCGTAAAAAGATTGATGTATATTAGTTTAGATATCCTGGCCATGGTTCAGTTTTTTAACTTCTTTTATTATGCTCCAAAAACCCGAGACTATGCCGAGCAGAAACATCCCGAGAGTGAAGTATGGAGAGGTATTAAGGAATTTATCCAGAAAAAACCCGATAGTAAAACCTATCACAGTGGCTGAAACAAGCATTATGCCCAGGGAACTTACAACCAGCCAGTTAAGTTTTTTGTTTTTTTCCATAAGTTTCAAAGAAGCTGATATATTTTTTATTAATTCACGATTTTGTTTAGGGTTTTATACCTATTACATTTAGGAAAAGGTCAATGCTCCTAATTTTCTCTACGTTCCTTACTTCTTTGAGTTTCTTGGGAAAATAAAAGCTTACCACAAACCTTAAAACAGAGGATATCAAAAATAAAGTCAAAATACCAGTGCCGAATATCGGCGGTAGCCACTTGAGCATAATGCCTCCAAGGAGCGCGCCAAAGCATATAGCTATCCCGTTCAAAAAATTAAAATAGGAGATGCACCTTGTCCTTTTTGCCGGTGATACGGCGTCGTACATAAAATTAGATGTCGTAAGGTTAAAACCTGCCCATACAAAACCGCTCAATATCTGGGCAAAGATAAGAAAGACCGTATTCCTGTTTATTATCCACAAAACAGGCACGAAACTTATAAAAAAAGATGTAATTCTGATTACCTTAAGGTTGCCTGCGGTATCTGCGAACCTGCCCCATCTTTGCATGGTAACGTACATGGGGAGTGTGGCGCTCAAGACTACGATGGTATAGGTAATGTAGCTGAAGGAAAGGTTTTCAAGCATTAGGACCGCAAAAAACGGGGCCGATAAATAGACCGAAAAGTTGAACAGGGAAACAAGTATCACGAATTTTGCAAAATTGCTTTGTTTTAAACGTGAAATAAATTCATAAAAGGTAAAATGATCGTCTTTTGTTTCTGTCGTGCAAACGTCGTGCATTTTTGAGAGCAGATTCCATGATATAACCCTAAAGATAGAAGCAATGAAGAATATCGTTACAAAACCGTACAATAAATTTATGCCCTTAAAGACCTGCAATAGAAATCCGGCTATAAATGACATGCCTACCAGGGTAAGCCCCACGACCTTGTTCCTCAAGCCGAAGAACAGCCCGCGTTTGTCATCAGCAACAAGGTCGGAAATAAGGCTTGACCAGGCAGGGGCGGCAAACCCGCCTAAAGAAGCGATCAAGACTATCAGTATGATGAATGTAAATGGGCTTAGTAATTTAAAAAGGATCGACACGGTCAAAACGATCAGCATAAATATCTGAAGGAGCACAAATATGCTGATGGTCCTTTTTCTTGATTTTAAATGGTTAGTATAATCGGCTGATTTGAACTGAAAAAGAGAAGTGAACAGGTTAGGGACAGCCGTAAGCATGCCGACATGAGCGGCAGTCCCTCCAAGGAATAGGAGGCACGGGGTAAGGTAATCCTGGGTGAACCCGAGCATGCCTGCCGCAGCAACGCCTTCAAACATCGATATCTTAAGACTGGATTTCACTTCTTTGGTGTCTTGTTTCGCACACTGGTTGATAGTAGACATGTTATATTGAACAGCTTATTGCAAAATGTAAATTGAAAAATGAAAATTTTAAATTATAAAGACAAAAAAATCAGGTTTTTTAGAATAGCAGTTAATTTGTCTTACCATTTCTTGAAAATAACAAAAACCGCGACAACTATCAGAGAAAACCCTGCCAGGTAATTCCATTTAAAACTTTCTTTAAGGTATAAAACCGAAAAAACCGCAAACACCGCTAAGGTTATGACTTCTTGTATGGTTTTTAATTCTGCCCCGTTGAACTGGCCGTAACCTATCCTATTAGCAGGCACCTGAAAACAATATTCCACAGAGGCGATAAGCCAGCTTATGATAATCGCTTTCCAGATAGGAGAATTCCTGAATTTCAGATGGCCGTACCAGGCAAATGTCATAAAAACATTGGATATAGTCAAGAAAATAATAGTTCTCATAATCTGGTATTGATAATTAGTTGAATCAGGCCTTTTCTTATCATCATAACCGCTATGGCGGCAAGAAGGAGGCTTGCGACCTTTGAAAGTGCTTTTGAGCCCGCATCTCCGAAAAATTTTATTAAGATCTCTGAGAACGAAAATATCAAGCCTGCCAGCAAGACATTTACAAAAACAGATATTAAAGTAGCGATAGTACCGTACTCGCCGATAATGATCAAGGAAGTCGTAAGTACAGCAGGCCCCACTATCAAAGGTGTTCCAAGAGGTACTGAGCCGAGTTCTTTCATGGTATATTTTCGTTTTTGCCCGGGATAGAGTATGTCCATTAAAGCTATACAGAAAAGTATAAGGCCCCCTGCTACCATGAAGTCGCCTATAGTTATATTTAGAAACCTGAAAACAGCTTTTCCAAGGAATATAAAACCTAGGGCAAGAGCCAGAGCCGTAGACATTGACTGAAAAATTACGGATTTCCGTTCTTTTTTGTTCAACCCCTGGGTTATAGAAACAAAGATAGGCAATACGCCGATGGCATCAACAGCTACAAAGATGGGAATGAAAGCTAATAGGATATTCTTAATCATTTTTACCTCACATATACAAACATATTTTATCTATTTAATAGCTATTTTTCAAGTAATGCGCTTTTTCTTGAGGTATCCCAAACCCGGTATTTTCTAAAATGGATATGCCGTTTTTGGCGTCTATATTGCCTGGATCAATATTTAGTGCTTTCTCATATTCTCTTATCGCTTCTTCCTGACGGCCCAGCAGGATAAGCATTTTAGCGGTAAGACAATGAATATGCGGGTCATCCGGCTTTAACTCTGCCGCTTTATAATAATATTGTAACGCCTTATCATATTTTGTCAGCTGTTCATAGGTAGCGCCCAGGTTATTATTGACCAGGAAGGAATGAGGTGAAGTCCTCGCTGCATTTTGCCAAAAATATTCACTGTCGGAAAAGAACCCTGTAAAATTTAAACTTATAACAGACAATAGTATTCCTGCTAATACAATAATTGATGCCGCGGTATTTCTGTATTTTAATATCATATTATCCCACAGGGGGCCGCGTATTTCTCCCATTATCAAAAACACCCCCGCAAGAGGAACATACGAGCGCTGTATAAAATATATCCCTTCTTTATTAATGATGAGCGTAGGAAGAAGAAAGAATATAGCCCATATTGTGCCAAACCATACTTTTCTCATCTGCCTGCCCTTGGAAAGATATAATAACAGCGACAAACCGCACACGACACATATCCCGGCAAAAGCATTGATATCTTCGGCAAAAGGAGCTACGGACAAATTAAAAGGAAAGAAAATATTCCCGAAATACCACAACAGTATTCTCGGGGTATGCCATGAATAAGGGAACAGATACTGATACGGGATATTATCGTAACGAATGGCAAATAAGTTTGCGGCAAAATAGGCGGCCGCTGTTATCCCCCAGCCTGTAAGAAGTGCTTTCCGATCTGCAGTTGAGGCCCTTTCTCTCATTAAAATAAGAAAAGCAACAGCAACGGGGAAAACGGCGACAGCCGTTTCTTTTATAAGCAAGGATACAGCTGTAAAAAGGATATGAAGATAAAAATCACGCGTCCGATGCCGTTCCAGGTAATCGATCAAGAAAATAAACGATGCAAGGACCCCTATACCCAATAATGAATCATTCCTGCCGGGGACCCACGCTACAGAAGGAAGTACAAGAGGGTGAACGGCAAAAAATACTGCAAACACAAAAGAACGGAGACCCCCTACGTTCAACTTCTTGAAGAAAATATAGATGAGCCAGGAAGCGATGATGTGAAACAAAATATTCGATATATGATAACCGAAAGAGTTCAACCCGCTTATATGAGCGTCTATCATTAACGACAGCATATAGAGCGGGCGGTAGAAATGGCTGAAGTCAGCATGAATCCCATGCAAAAACACAGCGTAGATACTCCCCGGGTCCTTTAGAAAACTTTGATTCTTCACGATCAGGGAGGATTCATCATAGTTAAGAAAATCAAACCCGGTTGTTTTGCTGTAGATTAAAAGTACTATCAGCGCTATCCAGATGAATGGATAGCACCCGAAAAGAAGAAAATAGCATTTATTATTTGGCTTCATAGCATAAACCTCTCATGTTCTTCTTTTATACAAGAGTATCGGATAAGAAGTGGGGTCTCTGTAATACTGTTTAGACAGTGAAAGGCAAGAAAATTTATTTATATCGAAGTAATTCAGGATTCCGGCATCTACAGCTTTTTTTGTTTCACCCGGTCCCCAAAAATACAGCGTACTTTTAGAAACGAATACTAAACTGTCCAAAAAATAGTCTTTTTTTAATATCTCAGGCAAACGTTCGTAAAAATATGACTCTGTCTGATATATGAAAAAGTTGGATTTAATAAAATAAAAAATAATTATGAATTTTGGCTGATTAACAAGGATGTCCCGTTCCAGTTCCTTGTGGTAATCCGTAACTTTATCAGGGTCGATAAAAACATACTGGTTTGTCAGCCTTGTACAGCTTCTTCTTTTTGCATAAAACAGTATCTGAGGTTCTGTCCCTAATATAAATAAGGTATCTTTTTCATTCGTGTTATTTTTAATGTAATCGGCGATTTGCAGTGATTCATAAAAAGGGTTATTCCCGTAGTTTAACCTTGACACTTCCTCCTTATTAGCATTGTAGTAATTCAGGTAGGGGGCCACGGACAGGATGATCACAATAACCGTAAAAGGAAAAATCAATAATCTATGGTTAAATCTTTTCAGCAAAGTTTCATATACTGCGAAAAGGCCAAAACCCGCTATTAATGATTGAGATAAATAGATTTGCTGGAAATAATGCCCGGAAAACGTAAAAAGAGGGAAGATCGCTGATGCCGCTCCCAAAAACCATGAAATTAAAAAACAAAAAATTATTACCCTTTTTTGTTTAAACAGAGAAATCAACCCCAATATACCGGCAAACCAGTAAAGCCAGTCGCTTTTAGCCATTACAGACAGCACTCCGCTTAAACGGCTAACGGCCTGCTCCATTGAAACGGTATTTAGAGGCCTGACGACAAAAAGATATTTGATCGTAAAATATAGATATTCATTAATTAAATGGTGGTACCAGAAATAAACTGCCGATAATATAAAGACAGCCAGATATCCCATAACGTAGTTCGATAAATATAAAACAATATTTTTAATGTTTTGATTGTTTTTAAAATTTAAAATCACAATAAAAGCTGAAAATATGCAAATTTCGGCTATTGAAGTTTGTTTGATTAAAAAAGCGGCCCCCATGAAAATACCGCTTAATAAATAATGTTTACATTTTCCGCTTTCAACCCCATAAAAAATCATGATGGCACCCAAGGCAATAGGCAGTGACATATATAATTCAGTTAGGGCAGCAATACCCATTCCGTAAACCGGTTTAAATGTCAGGAATATGAAGGATAAACAGGAAAAAAATGAAACGGCTTTATTGCTGAATATTTTTAGAGCCAGAATATAAATTAAGGCCACGGTTAACATCAACCACAGGCTCATCATCGTATGAATTGCGGCTGTTGTGTATCCAAATAATATAAAGGCCAATCTATAAATGAAATAAACCAAGGTTCCTTTTACATCTACAAAATCCCTGAAAGGCACGCCGCCGGCTGCCATTATAAAAGCGCCGTAAGCATAGTCACCTTCGTCCCTTTCCAGAGGAATGTTTGTATAAGGCAGTCTTATAACGAACACTAATAATATCAGAAATATAATAGGTATTAAATGTTGTTTTATTATTTTATAGTTTATATTCATGTTAGATTTTTATTCCATTCTAAATTCATAAGGACACTCATAACTTCCGTTATAAAGCTCATTGTATTTTTTATTATTATACTATATTCCCGGTTTTTAAGAAATAACCATGGCAGATTTTGCTGTAAATTTGCTATAATCAATAAAATTTACAGAAGTTGCTGCTGTTTGAAATTAATTTAGCAGCGGAAGAAAACAGGAGTTTCTATGAAAAATCTAGTGGTTTATTATTCTTACACCGGTAAAACTGAAATTGTCGCCAAGGCAATGGCGTCAGAACTAAATGCAGAATTACTTAAAATTGACGATGTAGAAAGGCCTTCAAAGTTAAAGGCATATTTTTCAGGAGCTTTTGCGGCCCTTAAAGGAAAAAGCTGGCCGATAAACCCATTAACTGCCGATATCTCGTCTTTTGACCGCATATTTGTAGGGTCCCCTGTATGGTGCTGGAAAGCGGCTCCAGAGATAAACTCTTTTTTTGACCAGGCAAACCTCCCGGGTAAATCAGTTGTCGTGTTCGTTACAATGGGAGGGAGCAGCCCTAAAGAAGCGATAAGAACACTGAGCGCTAAAGCTGGAGCAAAGGGCGCAAAAGTGGTATCTTCCTTCTCCATAAAAACCGGCTGCATGACTAACGAGCAGATAGCGGCAGAGGCAAAAGAAATAGCTGCAAAATATAGATAAAACCGGCAATAAAATATATATAATTGAAAGGAAGGCTAGATGAAAAAATCGTGCTTGAGTTTAATGTTATTGTTTGTTTTTGTTCCTCTTAAGGCAGAACGGCAGCAAAAAATTCCTTTTAATGTTGGTGAAAAGTTGAAATATGAAGTTGGCTGGGAGTTTGTAAAAGCAGGGTATGCTACTTTAGAGATACCCGGTTTTGATAATTTAAAAGGCAATAAATGTTACCATATTACCGCAAAAGTTGAGACAGCTTCCATGTTTAACAATGTTTTTAAGGTCAGTGACGTGTATGAATCCTGGATAGATTGTAATAAGCTATTTTCCTCAAAATTCCTTACAAATATAAGTGAAGGAAATTATCTAAGAACTGAAACGCTTGTGTTTGACCAGAAGAACCACATTTATAAAATCCTTGAGTCAAAAAAAACAGGGAAAGTCCCGGCATCTGTGCAGGATGTTATCTCTGCGTTATACAGCATAAGGAACAAGGATTTAGGCGTCGGGAAATCATATCAGCTTGATGCCCATATAGGAGACACTACCTGGCCTTTAGCCGTAAGGGTTTTGTATAAAGAAAAAATTACGGTCCCTGCTGGAGACTTTGACTGTTTTGTGGTTATGCCCAGGCTTCGCTCACAGAAGGCGGTGAGCCCGAATGTTCAGGGCACTCTTCTTGTATGGCTTACGGCAGATACAAACAAAATACCCGTAAAAGTCAGCTGTAAAATACCTCTGGGCTCTATAACGGCGGATTTAGTGGAGATGAAACAACAGTGATAAGTTGTAAGTGGTTGAGATCTGGACATCTAAAACACCTCTAGGTAAAAAATCTCTTCATTCTACAGTTTTCTTTCCTTACTTGAACCTTTGAAATAAGGGTTTACCGGACATATTTCACAAAGATTTTTTAAATAGTTTATACATTAATTATATATTTATTATAATATATATAATATTATCAAATCTGGTTTTTGTAAATATAGTTTCTGTCTGCGGTTTTAAAAATCAGGATTTTTTTTCTTTTCGTTGTTTCAGGGATCTTAAGAAAATGAAAAAAGCAATAACACTTATAACATTATTCTGTTTCATCCTGTCAGGTGTAGCGGACCAGGCTTTGTACGGGATAGTTACCGGGGTGCGCGATGAGAAGAAAGTAAACGAAGCCCTTGGCAAGATAGACGGTTTTATACTGCCGAAGAAGTACGGGCGTATAACCGGCGGTAACTACAGCGGCGGCGGTGCCCTGGTAGTCTGGATACAGGACCTGCACTGCCATCCTGAAGTACAGAGGAATATAAACGAAATAATACGGTTTTTCGACACAAAGTACAATATGACGAAGCTGTTGATAGAAGGAGCGCCCCAGGGCAGGGCAGGCACAGAGCTTTTGGGCACTATACCGGACGAAAAACTGAAGCAGAAGACCATAGATACTCTACTGAGCAACGGGTTGTTAGGCGGTGCAGAGTACTACAGCGTAAAAGAAAAAAAGGATACATTGTACGGCCTTGAGGACTGGAGCGTATATACCGAAAATCTGCACAGGATACAGGGCCTTTTGCGTCATAAAGAAGAAAACCGGAAGGTAGCGGACGAATTTAACCTGTGCCTTAAAGCAATAAGCGGCAGGTATGGAACAAAGAGGCTCAAGAAGCTTAATAAGTCCCTGGCCAAGATCAGTGAGAACGCAAACAGCCCCGATAAACTGTATGCGGTGTTTGAAAACCTGGAAGCTTTAACAGGCGAAAGCTTGTTGCAGTATCCTAACCTACAGCGGTACGGGAAAGTGCTTGAGGCAGGACGGCGTCTGCGCTATAAAAAGATAGCAAAAGAGCAGGCACAATATTTAGGTGAACTGCGGCAGGTGCTGTCTTTCGGCGTGTACCGGCAGCTGATGGACATGCTGAATGATACGTCCCGGGGTGCGGACACATATTATTTTGGACTGGGGGAGATAAGCAGACAATATACACCGAAGATGAGCACCCGCTATCCGCACCTCAGTGCTTTTATCGAGTATATAAAGCAGAGATCTGCGATAAATCCGATCGAGGTCGTACGCGAGCAGAATGTTTTTATAAAAAAGGCCGGTGACCGCTGTGTGAACACGCTGGGTGACCGGGAACTGTTGTTCCTTGAACGTATGGGTGAGCTGCTTGGCAAGATGGCCGGGCTTGAGTTGAGTGCAGAAGAGTTGAGCGTATTTGAAAAAGACATTGGCCGGTTTACCGCACTCCTGCCGAAATATTTCAGCCCGCGGGAACGCTTGGGGATAGAGGCTCTGGCAAAGAAAGACGAGTTGAGCAGGTACTACGAGGTAAACAGGCATAGGAATAAGATATTCGTCCAGCATATATTAGAGGGTTTCAGCGGCGGTGCAAGTATACAGGCGGGAGTTCCAGGCATGGCAGGGAGTTATCAGGAAACTGCCGCGCGGCTTAAGAGTTTTAAAGAAGTAGAGGTTGTCGTGGTAGGAGGGTTCCATGAAGGGATGGCCGCGGCATTGAAGGAAAAGGGGATATCCTATCTGGTAGTTACGCCGAACGTGACCTCTTCGTATAACAGGGAAGTCTATGAGAACGTTTTGGCCAACAGCCCCGCACCTGCGAGCCTGCCGGGTGCAGCATTTGCGCCGCCTGCTATGGCGGGGCTGATAGAAAAAAATGATCTGGAGAGGTTTTATTCTACAGTTGCCTTAGGGGCAGCAGAGATAGAATTGGAGTTGCCGGATAAAAGCAGCCGGGAACGCATAGCAATAATGGGTGAGTGGCTTAAAAAGATACAGGGCGAACTTGCCAAAAAAGGGATTAACCTATCTTTGCCTCAGGTCAGCATAGAAAGATCAGATACAGGGTTGACGGTCCAAATACAGCATGAAGGCAAGGTCCTTTCGTATCATGCATCTAAAAAAGAAGATACTGTTGTCGTTGACCGGATTGTCGAAGTAAAAACTGCCGCAGGTACAGCTACGGGGCCAGAAGAAAAAACCGGCCCGAAGCTTTCCTCGATTCTTGACCCGTTGGCTCAGCAATGGTTCAAAGACCGGCCTGTTGCTTATAAAAGGTTCACAGCAGCAGCATCAGTTGCAGAAGAAGGAATATTCCGTTTATCCCTGGGCCTGGCTATACAGCACGGGCTCATCCACGGCCCCTTCGGCATAGGGATTGCGGTGGCGCTAAGCATAATTATATTTTCTGCCGCACATGTCATTGTTTCCTGGCTTGCCTCAAAGGATAAGCCGTACACGTTCAGCGATGCTAAAAGGGATTTTTTAAACCATGCCTTTTCTTCCTTTGTTTTATCTGTAGTACCATACCTGGGCGTCTATTTCCTTTTACCTAGCATATTAATAACCACATTTTTTATTGCTCCTTCTACGGTATTTTTTATAGCTCCTTTTGCGGCATTTGTTTTAACTTCCCTTATTCATGCGGTATATGATCTAACTCTTACGCATCTGAATTCAGAAAACAAATCTGAGGAGAAGGTAAAACAGCATCAAAATTACCGCCGTTTCATCGAAGTGGTGCTGATCGCAGCTGTGGTAAGCGAAACTATTATTGCTTTAAGCCTGTTCGGCGTCCCCCCACAAGTTATAGCATGGTATAAGTTCATTCAGGGCACATATTTCATAGCTTTTGCCGGGATGAAGATCCCGCTTATAAATATCGCTTTGGGCCAGGTTATTACGTTAGCTGTAGAGCCTTTAGTGATGTCCAAATTCCAGGATAAAACCCAGTCCTTAGACAAAGCAGAAAATAGCAAGACTAAAATCCCGTTGTCCCAGCTGATAATAACCCTTTGTGTTAATCTTCTTTGGACCACTTCTACTTTGGCTGTTACCCAGTCCGCGCTCATCATATTTCCTCATTCTGTTTTAGCCAGCTATTATTATATGTCTTTCCTGGGTGTAGGCTTGCTTTTTGCAGTGATGTTTTTAAGGGTAGGTCTTGAGAAAGGCGGAACTTTTATGCGCTATTTCTTTACCGATACGTCGATAATAGCCAGTTCTTTCGGGCTGGCCGCGGTATTTTTCTCATCAATTCCAAGGTCTGTAAATTACTTTTTTTCACATCTTCCGTCTTTGCGGGAATCAGCAATAGCGATAGTCCTGTCTGCGCTTACAGCAGTATATAATGTACTTTTGACTATGGCACCGTTTTTATACCTCCCGGCGGCCGCAAAGGAGAAAAACCTTAACAATTACAGAAATGTACTGTTAGTCGGGGAACTGAATTACGTGAAAATGCCGTTCACCGACCTGGTGCTGCTGTTGGTCCTGAGCGCTGCCCAGGGAGACGTAAAGGTTATCTTTCAGCAGTTAATAGGAATAGCTTATTATATACTTTACGCATATTATTCTTATCTTACACGGACAAGCGGGACCCCGCCTCTTTCCAATTTCCTTTATTCTCTGCTTGTCAAAAGGTATAAAGCCAATGAAGAAGATTTGAACCTTGATAAATTGGCCGATGCCAGGGACAAGGGTGTCCTTGAAGAGGTAAAGGAAATACGGCAAGGCACTTCTCTAAAGGCAGACCTTGGCGGCACATGGGATATGGGGTTTGTACTGCCCGCGCAATTAGTCCAGGCAGCACCTGCGTTTAAAGATAGAGCCTTAAACAATATGCCGGTCTTAAAAACAATAGTGCCTTATCTGGCACGGGTGTTACGTATGCATAGGGAACTGGAAGGGGCCGGGTCCGAGGGTACTAAGACCTGGCTTCATACTCAGGTCCCGGGAACAGCTTACGCCGCGCTTATTGAACATAAAATCATACCTGACCCGTTCAAAGGTATGCATGAAAAAGATGTTCAGTGGGTGGGAGAAACAGATTTTACGTTCGTAAAACGTTTTACCGTATCGCCGTCTTTGAGGAAAAAAGACAAAGTCAGCCTGACCTTCCACGGACTTGACACCTGCGCTACTATATGGATAAACGGCATGAGGCTTCCTAAACCAGGTTCTGCGCCGGATTCTTTGGAAACGTACAGCGCCGACAACATGTTCACAGACTGGACTTATGATGTTAAAGACTACCTCGATGACGGGGAGAACGTCATAGTTGTGGAATTTGATGCTCCTATGCGTGCCGCTCGGGAACGCGAGCAGAGATGGGGAACTCTTGGAGCGGTGTTTTCACGCCTGAGGATCTATCTGCGCAAAGAGCAGGCTTCGTTCGGCTGGGACTGGGGCCCGTCTATGCCTGATTCCGGTGTATGGCGTTCGGTTGAACTGGCAGGGTATGATACCGCCGAGGTGTCTGACAGCTCTGCCGAAGTCACTTTTGAAGGTGATGATCTGGCCCATCCGTTAGTAACCGCACAGGTCGAGCTTAATAAGTATGCTCAAGAGCCTTTCGATGTGAAAGTTGTGCTGAAGGGCCCGGACGGGACTGAAGTTGAAACTAAAACCATAAAGTATGAAGATATAGTGTTTGATAAAGCGGGCAAAGCGCAACTGTCTCCTTTGTTCGCTGTCGAAAACCCTCAGTTGTGGTGGCCTAACGGTTATGGGGAACACCCGTTGTACCAGATAGACGTAAATATCTTTACCCGCAAAAAAAGCACGGGAGAACGTGTTTTAAGTTCTTCCAAGGCCCAGAAGTTCGGAATACGAAAGATCGAGCTTATGGAGGAAGAGCCAGGCCCGGACGGCAAAATGCAGAAATGTTTCAGGATAAAAGTTAACGGCATACCTATATTTGCGAAAGGTACGGCCTGGATACCTTCCGACTCGGTCAACACTCATATGAATGAAGAGCGGTACAGTGATTTGCTTACCAAGGCGGCAGATTCCCATTATAATATGATGAGGGTCTGGGGCGGCGGGTATTATGAAGACGAGGCGTTCTATCGTGTATGCGACGAAAAAGGCCTTTTAGTTTGGCAGGATTTCATGTTCGCGTGCGCGGACTATCCGGAGAGCAAGGAGTTCACAAATTCGGTAAAGCGTGAAGTAGAACTCATTGTAAAGAAGCTGAGGAGCCATCCATGTATAGCTCTTTGGTGCGGGAACAACGAGAACCAGTGGCAGCAGCAGCAGGGATTGTTCAGCAGTTCCACCCATCTATTCGGTATTGATATATACGAAAAAATGATCCCCGAAATACTGGGCAGGCTCGACCCGGGACGAAAGCTTTTGTACCGCAAGAGCAGCCCCTGGGGCGGTAAAAACCCCAACAGCTTTAAGGAAGGAGACGCCCATATATGGGGTATATGGGATTATTCGTTTTATCTCGGGGTAGATACACTTTTCGGATCTGAAGCAGGCTGGCAGGCACCGCCGGACCCAAGGACTATTTCCTCATATTACAAGGTCCCTTTAGGCAAAGAGCGCAATCCGTTCGATGAGATGGCGAAGTTCCACAATAAGAAAGAGCCCCTCGGTCCTGAAACGATATGGCATTTCATGCTGAAACATTTTCCAAAACCCGGTACGTATAACGACTATGTCTTATACTCTCAGCTCAACCAGGGGCTTGCACTTGATACCTTGGCAAAACATCTGAGGCGCATCAATTCGGGCGGTTGCCTTGTATGGCAGTTCAACGACATCTGGCCGTGCGATTCCTGGTCGGTCGTAGATTATTTCCACCGTGCAAAGCCGGCATACTATATGCTCAAACGGGCTTTTGCTCCGGTACTTATCAGTATTGGCCGCGAGAAAAGTACGGAAGGCAGTGTTGTCATAAATAATGACAGGCCAGTACCCGTGAAGGGAAAAGCTGTTATTACCTTAAGCGATTTTGAAGGGAATATAATAAAAAGAGAGGAAAGGGATATCACCGTAAAAATGGGTTCGTCTGAAACAGTAGAAATCCCGTCTGCTATGCTCAATCCTTCTGACAGGCAGTCCCAGTTCCTGTCGGTAGAGTTTTACGATGATAAAAATGAACTCTTAAGCCAGGATATCCAGTTCTTCAGAGAGTTTAAAGATATAGATCTTCCCGCTAGTGACGCTGCAATAAATAAAGAGGATATCCAGCCCGTTGACACACGGCCTGAGACTGAACGCCGACTGCCCGCGGAAACCTTTGACACTTTTAGGGTGCCGGTGAGCGCAGAGCGGTTTGCTCCCTGGGCATACCTTGATATTGAAGGCGACATTGAAATAGAGTGCGACGACAACTACTTCTGTATCCTTCCGGGCCAGATGCGGACTATAACGGTTAAGACAAAACAAAAGATGACCCCGGAAGAGTTCGCTAAAAGACTCGTGCTGCGGATTACACCGGATAAAAATGCAAAAAAAGATGAACCGTCTTTAAAGCGTGCGCCGGCGATCATCCGGGACAGAGAAGTGGTCCGCATCCGCACAGGTGAAATAACCGAGAAAAAAGCCGGAGAGCTCCACTCCATGGCGTGGCAGGGAGCACGGGTCGTAGATATCGGGATGATGGATGAAGAAACTAAAGAGCGCCTTTCGGATAATGGTGTGCCGAAGCTGGGTACTACCATTGTACCTATAGTTTTTGAAAATGGCTATATGATGTATGCATTGGTTGATGTGTACGGAGAAGAGATAGAACATTATAAAAGCGGAGGCCGGGTCGTACAACTTTACATGGAGCTATCCGAAGCTCAGGAAAAAGAGGTCCTGGACCGCGGTTTAAATATAGAAGAACTGAGAAAGCAGGTATCAGAACACGGGGCGTTCAAGGTAATAGCTGAACTGAAAGAAGGAACCGTCCTTGAACCCCGAAACAACAAAGAGATAAGAAAGCTGCTCGGCAGAAAGGAGTTCAAACCCTGCGCTGTTGAACTCGACACCAGAAAAGGCCGTACTGCAGGCGGGTCTACTTATGAATCGTTAGCCCGGGAAGCGCAGGAACGCGACACTTTCTTAGAAGGTGCAGGCTGGCTGGTGGATATTGTAGATAGAGACGTAGGCCCTGACGGCTGGGGCGGGGAACAGGATGCAGCTGAGTACCTCTCGGGTATTGCAGGAGACTCAGAAAAGAACATGAGCCTCCGCGGTAAAGGGCTGCTGCGGCAGTTATTAAATAAACTGCAACCGCCCGTTGCTGCGGGCCAGCCGGGCGACATATTCCCTGTCTTAGACAGTTCGGATATAAAAGAGACTATAGTTGACGAGGATTCTCTGCACCGCGCAACAATGGCAACGCTCTCTGCTTCATAAAAAAATGTAAATGTACCGTCATTCTTCGCGTGATAAAGGTTTTCTCTCCGAATGAAAAAATATAGTACAGTCTCTTGTTTAATTCTCATTCCAAACAGCAAGAAATAGGTCATACACCCTAACGGAAACTTTCCGCCGGTTCCAAGATCAAAATATTTTTGTTATAATATGCTCATTAATAAAAAACATAAGGAACGGCCGGTTTTTTTAAGGTTCTGCATAGTAGGGAAGATTTAACAAAACAAAAATCAGTAATTATTAGAATATGCACCCGGATAAGGAGGATCAAATGAAAAAAGTTATCAGCTTTATGTTTTTGTCCTGTATTGCAGCAACGTTTTGCATGAATTTGTCGGCTAAAGAAAAAAAAGAAGTTCCTTTGAAAGACCTTATCGTTTATTATTCTTACACCGGTAAAACTGAAATTGTCGCCAAGGCAATGGCGTCAGAACTAAATGCGGAATTACTTAAAATTGACGATGTAGAAAGGCCTTCAAAGTTAAAGGCGTATTTTTCAGGTGCTTTTGCATCGCGTAAAGGGAAAGCCTGGCCTATAAAGCCTTTCAATACCGACCTTTCAGCTTTTAACCGCATATTTATCGGAGCTCCGATCTGGTGGAGTAAAGCAGCTCCTGAGATAAATTCTTTTATTGAACAAGCAGACCTGAGCGGGAAATCCGTTGTTGTGTTCGTTACCATGGGAAGCAGTGACCCGGAAGATGCGATAAAAGCGTTATCTGAAAAAATCAGGGCTAAAGGCGGGAACGTGCTGTCTTCCTTTTCCATGAAAACCGGCAGAATAAAAGATGACCGGCTTTTGCAGTTGTCAAAAAAGATAGCTTCTACGTATAAATAGGTGACCCAAGATTCTCAAGATTCACAAGATTTCAAGATTTCAAGATTTCCAAATTGGATAATGTATTGAAATTTAGTTATAAATAAACTATAATTCATATATGAACACCAATACTTATTCATTATTACAGGTAAGGGAAGTTTTTCATATAGAGTTTTTACGGCTTTTCGGTAAGAAAATAAAGGCTTCGAGTTATACGCTAAAAGGAGGCGTCAACCTGCGTCTTTTTTTTAAAAGCGTGCGTTATTCAGAAGATATGGACCTGGATGTAAGCGGTATCCAGGCGCACGCGTTGAAAGACGCCGTTATGAACGTTCTTCAGACTAGTTCGTTTGTGCATTCCCTCACGACCTTCGGGATAGAAAACATTATCCCACCTGATATTGCTAAAGCAAAACAGACGCAAACGACACAGAGGTTTAAAATTCATCTTATTACCTCTCGCGGCGAAGATCTTTTTACCAAAATAGAGTTTTCCCGCAGGGGCACATCTGGCAACGCCGTAGTACAGCCGGCGGACTCTGAGGTTTTAAGAGCATATAAGCTTTCTCCCTTAATAGTGCCCCATTACGACACGAATTCTGCTATACTGCAAAAAATAGGCGCTCTTGCTAACAGGACGGTCATTCAGGCAAGAGACATATTCGATCTGCATGTTTTAAGTTCACAGTTTGTTCCGGGTTCTATTAAGAGTGGAGAAGTAGACAAACAGGCCGCTAAAAAGGCATATGATAATTTGTTTACAATTTCTTTTGGACAGTTTAAGGATACGGTGGCCGGTTATTTGTCGTATGAGGACCAGGGCGTATATAGCAACCCTTCGGTGTGGGACGAGATAAAGCTTAAAACAGCAAAATTCATAGAGGAAGACATATGCAAAATTTCTCTGTCCTGAAGTACATAAAGGATCTTAAGCGGCCGGTTTTTACCACATCAGAAATATCTAAACTTTCCGGCAAATCCCTGTCTTCTGTAACCCAGGCATTGAACTACCTCGTGCGCCAAAGGGCGATAACCAAGATATACAGGGGCATATGGTCTGAGATAACTGAAAAGCCTGTGAGCACGTATCTTGTCATCCCATTTTTGTTTCATACTCAAAGGGCTTATGTTTCATTTACCACGGCACTTCATCTTTATGGTATGATAGAGCAAATACCTCAGGTTATAACCCTTGCATCCACAACTCATTCTAAAATAATACGTACCGGTATAGGGACGTTTTCTGTACATCAATTGGCGCCGTATTTCTTTGATGGTTTTGAATGGTATAAAGGAACCGGCGGTTTTCTGATTGCAACTCCGGAAAAGGCTTTGGTTGACTGCCTTTATATAGCTACCAGGAAAAAAAATCAGTTTCAGTATTTTCCTGAACTTAATTTCCCGAAGTCATTCAATTTTAAAATTGCGGAAAAATGGGCTGATAAAATTCAAGATGGCAAAATCAAAAGCCTTGTATTAGAGCGGTTAAAGCAGTTAAAGAAACAAAACGGCTAATTCATGGATTTGTTGAAGTGGCATTTTTGAATCCGGAGTTGTTTTTTAAGCTGGCCAATATTAAAAGCCTTGACAAATTGATAAAAATGCAGTATACTCCTAAATAGTTAAACTAATAAGGAATATAGTCTATATGCAAAACATTCATCGTATTCTAAATATAAAACTTCCCAAAGGGCAATCAGCGTTTTTATGGGGGGCAAGAAAAACCGGAAAAACAACGTATTTAAGAAGCGCTTTTCCTAAGAGTATTGTCTATGATTTTCTTAAAACAGATTTAATGATAGAGTTTTCTAAACATCCTCACAGGCTGCGCGAAGAACTGTTTGCTAAAAGCGCTGAAGAACTAAAAAGCCCGGTTATTCTTGATGAAGTGCAAAAAGTGCCGAATATCCTTGATGAGGTGCATTGGCTAATTGAAAATAAGAAAGTTTCATTTATACTCTGCGGCTCAAGCGCAAGAAAGCTTAAACGCAATCATGCAAATATGCTTGGCGGCAGGGCTTGGCGTTACGAACTGTTCCCTTTGGTAAGTAAGGAGATTAAAGATATTAATCTCCTGCGTTCGCTTAACCATGGGTTAATACCCTCGCATTATCTTCAACAGGAAGAAGAAGCAAGCAAATCGTTAAAAGCGTATGTTCAAGATTACTTAAAGCAGGAAGTTTTCGATGAAGGGTTGACCCGCAATATCCCCGCCTTTTCAAGGTTTTTTGACGCTATGGCTTTTTCGCATGGAGAGCTGACAAATTATTTAAACATTGCGCGTGATTGCGCCATAGATGCAAAAACAGTAAAAGAGTATTATCAGATTTTGGTGGATACTCTTTTAGGAAGAATAATTGAGCCTTTTTCGAAAAGACAAAGCAGGCAGGTAATTACCAAAGCTTCTAAATTTTATCTTTTTGATGTTGGCGCAGCAGGGTCTTTAATAAACCGGAAGCTTGTTGATGAAAGAGGTGAAGCATTTGGCAGGGCCTTTGAGCATTTAATATTTATGGAGTTAAATGCGTATAGTTCGTATTCTGACAAAAATTACAAGATAAATTTTTGGAGGACAAAATCCGGATTGGAAGTTGATTTTATACTCGCGGAAGGCGAAGTGGCTATCGAAGTAAAAGGCGCTAAAACAATTAATAGTTCAGATTTAAGGCCATTAAATGCTTTTATTGAAGAGGTGAAGCCCAAAAAGGCAATTTTAGTATGCAATGAAGGCAGAAAGAGAGTTGTTGGGCCTGTTTCTATAATGCCATGGCGGAACTTTTTAGAGAAATTGTGGACAGGAAAGATACTATAGACAAAAGATAAGGCAGATCCAGGAAAAAGCCAAAGAAATCGTCGCGCAGTATAAATAAAAGCGAATAATACCGGGGGTTAGGGGTAAGAACGCCGGTCTCGAAATCATAAAAGACAAAAAACTAACTTCTGACGAAAAGTAATCCTACCGACGCTAAAACCGATAAAATCAATTTGTCCCAATTTGTAGCATTTGCCCCTATTTTGTCTATGAGATGGACACCAAATGGACACCTAAAAGCAAGTGTTTATTTCTTTTCGCTGATGAAAACGTTTTAGTAAATAATATACAAAATGGTAATATATGTTGACAATCTGTATAAAAATATGTATTATAATCCCATGATAAAACGAACGGCAGAACATACATTACGCTTGCTGACGAAAGAATTCCCTGTTGCAGTAGTCACTGGGCCGCGACAATCAGGAAAGTCAACGTTGGTACAGTCCACGTTCCCGGGCAAGCCATATATAACTTTTGATGATATAGATATTTTGGAATCTGCCCGTACTGATCCCCGCGGTTTCCTTGAAGGGTTCCCAAAGGGTGCGATTGTTGATGAAGCCCAGAAGTTACCGGAATTATTTTCATACTTGAAGGCCCGAGTTGACCGTTCCCACAAGCCTGGCGAGTTTATTCTTACCGGTTCCCAACAGTTTGGGCTGATGTCCCATGTCTCAGAATCCCTGGCAGGGCGTGCAGGTTTTATTCAGTTGCTTCCATTTTCTATTAAGGAATTGGTTACGGCAAAAAAACTACCGTCTTTAGATAACCTTCTTTTCCAAGGGATGTACCCTCCTCAATACGATCGTGCAATAACTGCAAGGCACTGGCATGCAGCGTATGTTACCACCTATCTTGAACGGGATGTTCGCTCCATGCTCCATATACGCGAGCTAAGCATATTCCAGCGGTTTCTGCGGATGTGTGCGGCAAGGGCTGGCCAACTGCTCAATATTTCAGCCCTCGCTAACGATTGTGGTATTTCCACACCCACAGCACGGAACTGGATATCGGTACTTGAAGCCAGCTACATCGTTTTCCTGCTTCAGCCGCATTTTGTCAATTTTGGTAAACGTCTTGTAAAATCGTCAAAGCTTTATTTTTATGATCCTGGCCTCGTGGCTTGGCTTCTTAATATTCAGGATACGGCGCATCTTTCCATCCATCCCAGCAGAGGTGCCCTTTTTGAGAATTTAGTGATATCTGAACTCCTCAAACAGCGGTTCAATCGCGGCATGGCATCAAATCTCTACTTCTGGCGTGATAACCTGGGTGACGAAATTGATGTCTTGATAGACCATGGTGCTACACTGATTCCTGTTGAAATAAAGTCCGGGAAGACCCTAACCGATGATTATTTTAAGACCCTGAATAAATGGAAAAAGGTAACCGGCAAAGATATTGATTCATATCTTATTTACGCGGGCCATACACCCCACAAACGAAACAATATCACTGTCCTGCCGTGGAATTCCATGCCCGATCTCGCTGTTACTCCATAATGTGTTTTCTCTATTCTTATAAATTCTCGATTAAAATATTCTCATTTCTTGTCTTTCCCTGCGGTTAACCTGGTCTTTTTCTGCCTTTTCCTGCATATTTGCTGTTTTTATATATGAAAATGCTCGAATTTGCAGGTCTGAATTGAAAACCACTGTGAAGGACATAGCCCACACATTTTAGTCTATTTTCTGTTTGAAAATAGACATTTAAAGGTGTATAATACATTAAATATTGGATAATTAATATGACTTAAACTAGGGAGAAAATCCGAATCCGTGTCAGGCTTGCCTAACTTGCCTAAACAATGATAGAATAATCACATGCCGCGTAAACCCAGACTTCACTTTCCCGGAGCATTATATCATGCCATGGCAAGAGGCAATAACAGGCAGAATATATTTTTAGATGAGAGCGATTACATCCTATTTCTTAAGCTCCTGTCTGAAATAAAGATTAAATATCCATTTTACCTCTATTCATATTGTCTTATGCCGAGCCATTTTCACTTGCTTATCGAAGCTAAAGAAACCCCACTTTCAGTAATTATGCAGCGCCTCCTTACCGGGTACACCGTAAACATTAACCGTAAATACAAAAAGTTCGGACACTTATTCCAGGGGCGATATAAAGCTATCTTGTGTCAAAAAGACAATTATTTACTGGAACTAGTGCGATACATTCATTTAAATCCCGTTAGGGCGCATTTGGCCGCAAAGCCGATGCAGTGGCTGTGGTCCGGACATAATGAGTACTTAAAGCCATCAGGAAATTCTCTGCTTGATGAGCAGTTTGTTCTTGAATACTTCAGTAAAGATAAGCTTAATGCAAGAAAGTTGTATTCGGAATTTGTTCGGGAGGGGATGGGCATGGGGCATCTGGCAGAAATGTATCCTCCGGAGAAAATGCCTTATGTGGGAAATGAAGAATTTGTTACGGAAAATGTTTGCAGGCATACTGAGATCATAGAGAAAAGAACCCCTGGAGCAACTTTTGCGGTTATTTCTTTGTCTGCAATTCTTGAGGATACCGGAAAGAAGCTAGGTGTAAAAGATGGCGTAATACAAGGCCCTTCTAGAAATAAGAAAGCAGCAGCGGCCCGCAGGGAGTTTGTACTTCAAGCTTATCGTTCCGGACACAAGATGGCGGATATAGCGAGATTTTTACAAAGGACCCAGGGGCACATATCGAGATTAATAGACAGAGAGATTGCGGCTGATCAATAAGGCAAGTTAGGCAAGCCTGACACGTTTAGTTTACGTTTAGTTAGAATAAGCCTTGACAGAATAAAATTAAGTAATTATAATGTATAGCACTTATAACAAGTGGCATAAGGACTATTATGATTAATAAAGAGATATTACAAAAATCATTGAAACTGCTTGGTGAAATACTTGAAAGTGAACAGACTGATCCAATGAATCTTGTGGTTTGTGGCGGGTCTGCATTGTTATTTTGTGAATACGTTTATAGGACTACAAAAGATGTCGATGTTGTAGGGCTTGGCTATGGAGAACAGAAAATCGGCGCATCTAAGCCGTTGCCTGAGATATTGAGGAAAGCTTCTTTTCGTGTTGCTCGTGATTTAGGGCTTGATGAAAACTGGCTGAATTGCGGCCCCAGTGACTTGATGCAAGAAGGGTTGCCTCAGGGATATTTAGAGCGGGCAAAAACCGAAAAATTCGGCAGCAAGCTTATAATTCATTTTTTGGGCAGATACGATCAAATTCATCTCAAGGTTTATGCTTGCGTCGATTCCGGGCCCGGAAGGCATTTGGATGATTTACGCGTTTTAAAACCGACAGATGATGAAATGGAATCTGCGGCGAGATGGGCAATGAAACAAGACCCGAGTAGTGATTTCAGAACGATTTTATTTGATATGATGAGGAAGATAGGTTATGGAACAGCCGCTGATAGGTTTCAGGAATAGATTCCGCGAGCATTTGTCTTCTTTTCTGTGGAGGCAATGGCACGCGCTTGGAGTCGCCGGTTACGAAGGCGCTCTTGATGCATGGTATATAGATCCTGAGGCACTGCTCCTTTTTTCACTTACTATCTCAAGAAGCGAGGCGCGGCTTTTTGATGAGGTTATAGACTGGCTTGTTACAAACGGCAATTTTGTTAATATACAGAGATTAAAAACCATTCTCGCGAAAGAAAATTTTTCCTCAGGGAAAGTGCTCATCCCCGTAGCGGAGATAATGTCTAAGGAAGGTAAATATTTAAAATGGAAGGGGCTTGTAAAATCCAGAGATATGAACAAGCCTGTACACGAGAACCTCTTCTTCCCGGCCGATGGTTCGCCCGTTCAAATGTTCGGTTCTCCTGATAAAGTATTTTATAAACATGGATTTAACCGTGGAGAATTGAATTTGCGCCGGCATTCCGGGCAGGTTCGCAACATTCACAATACCGGGGTGTTATTCAAACTTAGGGCGCTATTTGGTATTAATGTGCGCTGTGAAATTATCTTATATCTTTTAACTCATGAGAGCGCCCACCCGAGTAAAATAGCCCGTGAGACGTATTATGCCCAGAAGACCGTCCAGGACACGCTCATTGACATGGTTAAATCCGGATTATTGTTTGTGAAGCCGTATGGCAAGGAAAAGCATTACTGGTTAAAGACAGACAAATGGTTTGAGTTTCTAGATATTGAAAAAACTAGTTTAAAATGGACAAACTGGCCGTCTTTGTTAATTGCACTGGAAAAAATATGGCTAAAGATAAATGGCGATAACTTAATTAATATGGATCCTTTGATGCAGTCATCGGAACTGCGTCAACTGATGGGTGAAATAAGGCCGAAAATTGAAGCAGCCGGATTCGGGCAGTTATTGTCAGATGAAAAGCAGTATATAGGCGAAAGTTATCTGGATGTGTTTCTGAAGGACATAGAGAAAATATTGGTTACCTGGCTGTAAATGTTGAGACTTGACAAATGACTACAATATGTATATAATTGACTACATAAAGTAGTCAATTAGAGAGAGTGATATATGTTAGAGCAATTGTTTTCATCAAAAGCGCGTGTTGATATACTAAGGTTGTTTCTGTTTAGTTCCCCAAAAAGATTTTATCAAAGGCAAATAGAAATATTGACAGACCAGCCGATAAGGGCGGTACAGCGCGAAACGGAGAAGCTTGTATCCATGGGGCTTTTGGAAAAAGAATCCGAAGGTAACAGGGCATATTACAGGGTAAATAAAAATAGCCCTATATTTGCTGAATTAAAATCTATTTTTTTCAAATATGTAGGAATTGCTGAAGTTCTGCGCAGCAGCCTTAACAGTAAGGAAAAAATAAGAACAGCTTTTATTTATGGGTCATATGCTAATGGAAATGAAACACCGTCAAGTGATATTGATCTGTTTGTAATAGGGACATTAACATCAAGAGAGCTTTCCGGTATACTCTCAAAACCGAAGAAGCAGCTAGGGCATGAAATAAATTACTCTGTTATTCCGGAAGCTGAGTTCAGGCAAAAAGTAAAGAATAAGGATCATTTTCTAACCAGTCTTATGAAGGAAAAGAAAATATTCATAATCGGAACACAAAATGAGCTTAAAGCAATTATTAGATCAGAATAGAATTATTCATCATACAACATCAAAACAGGAGATAAGTAACCTGTTTGAACTGATACGTCGTGATCTTAACGATGCGAAAATTATACAGCTTTCCGCAGATAGAAGATTTGCTACAGCCTATAACGCAGCATTGCAACTGGGTACAATTCTCCTTTATTGTAAAGGGTATAAAACAAAAGGCATAGGGCACCATTTCATTATTTTCCAGGCAATGAAAGAAATATTAGACAAAGAGCATCACTCGCTGGCCGATTACTTCGATTCTTGCCGCACAAAAAGAAATATTTCTGATTATACAGGTGCCGGGAATGTTTCAGATGCGGAAGTAGATGAAATAATTAAAGAAGTTGAATCGTTCTATGATTTTGTGATAAGCTGGATAAAAAAGAATTATCCCGGGCTAATAAAATGAGAAAAATAATTTGTGACCAATTTGTGACCACATGGTGTTCGTTTTGGGTCATTTTGGGTCGTTTCGTGACGGGTGCTGTCGCAATGGTATCGATTGAAAAATCAACAAAAATATAAATTGGAGAGGTGGCCGAGTGGTTGAAGGCGCCGGTCTCGAAAACCTACCCATCCTTTTAGTCCGTCGTCGGTAAATATCAAAATATCCCCCTGCTTGTGGCCGATTTGTGTCATGTCATTGCAGAAGGGCAGTGTCCTTCGTAGCTTTAGCGAAGAATGGAGCAAGTTTTTATAGATTTCGGGGGCAGTAAATGACAGGAAAAATTATCTTAAAAGTAGTATAATAAAAACCATACTGAATCAGACAGTGTGGTTTTTGCTTTTAAATATAGTAAAGGAAGCTAATGAACAAATTTGACTTTGTCAAATAGAAAAGAAGATAATAAAAAGTAGTCAATATAAAAGAAAAATATAGAGAAATAGGAGTTTAAATAATGGAAAGACATAACGAAATATCAGAATTCATTTGGGGTATTAAAGAACATATCCGCGATGAATACAAAGAGAAAGATTACGAGGAAGTTATATTGCCTTTTACACTGCTAAGGCGTATTGACTGCGTGCTTGAAAAAACTCATGAGAAGGTTGTTAAGACTTATGAAAAATATAAAGGCAAAGCAACTCCTGAAGTATTAGACCAACTGCTGAAAAAGGCATCCGGGCAAAACTTTTATAACATCTCAGCTTTCACCCTGCTTGGCCTAACTAAAGATAAAGATAACATTGGCGAAAATTTTGATGCATATCTAAAAGGTTTCAACGAAAGCATTAAGGATATTCTGCTTAACTTTAGCGGTGGACCGGAAAAGGGGCTTTCTCCAATTTATGAAACTCTACTAAGGAAGGAACTGCTTTATATCGTTACCTTTGAATTTACCAAACTTGATATGAGCCCGGACACAATAAGTAATCATGACATGGGAACTATATTTGAAATACTTATTCGTAAATCAAAAGAAGCATCAAATGAAAAAGCTGGCCAGTTTTATACACCCCGTGAAATCGTAAGACTAATGGTAAACCTTGTTTTTGCAAACGAAACAAGCAAACTGCAAAAAGCAGGAGCAGGTATAAATGTTTATGACCCTTGTTGTGGAACAGGAGGTATGTTGACTACGGCAAAAGACTATTTACAGGAAAGTGTTAATCCTAAACTTACTGTATATACTTTTGGGCAGGAAATAAACGAACAAACCTACGCTATTGCCAAATCTGATATCTTAATGAAAGGCGAAAACGCTGACAACATCAAGCACGGCAATACTATTACCAAAGACAAGCTCATTGGTAAAACTTTCAACTATATGCTTACTAATCCGCCTTTTGGTGATGACTGGAAAAATATAAGAGAGTTTGTAGAAAATGAATCCGAAGAAAAAGGATTTAGCGGTCGTTTTGGTGCAGGAACACCTGATGTAAGTGATGGCTCTTTTTTATTCTTACAACACATGATAAGCAAAATGAACCCACAGGGCAGTACTATTGGTATTGTTTTTAATGGATCACCTTTGTTTAATGGCGATGCAGGCGGTGGCTGGAGCAATATTCGCGGCTGGATAATGGATGAGCCAAATGATTTGCTGGATTGTATTGTGGCATTGCCAAAAGATCTGTTTTACGGTACTGGTATAGGTACTTATATTTGGATATTAAACAATAAAAAACCTGCAAATAGAAAAAATAAAGTTCAATTAATAAATGCAATACATCCAAACTTCACTAAGAAAATAAAATCCCTGGGCAAGAAGCAATACGAAATAAGTGAAGATGGTATTAGCCTGATAACCAAAATATACAAAGCTTATAAAGATCACAGTATTGAAGTAGAAGAAGACAGCAAAAAGCGTACAATTGAAATCAGTAAGATTTATGATGTAGATGATTTTAAATATACTAAAGTAATCGTTGAACGGCCTTTGCGTTTGGCTTATGAAATAACCAATGAGAAAATTGAAGCACTAAAAAAGCACCCCAAATTTATAGAATTTGCCACAAGTAAAAAGAAAGACAAATCATCCGCAAAAGCCGATATTTCTGAAGGCAAAGCTATACAAGAAAAGATAGTCAAGGCCCTTGAAACATTTAAAGGTAAAGCAAGAGAAATGAATGATGCTAATTTCTTTTCAACTTTTGAAAAAGCTTTTGGAGCCAAGCCAAATAAAGCATTACTTAAAATGTATAGAGATTCCATTGGCGAAAAAGACGAAGAAGCAGAAGTCGTTTTTGAAGATCCCTATAATATACCTGTACAAAAAGGCAGGGTTTGCGATTGGAAAGAAAAGCCGATGCAGGATACCGACCTTCGCGATAGTGAAAGCATTAAATGGAAAGAAAATATTGATGAATATTTTGAACGGGAAGTATTACCCTTTGCCCCAGATGCCTGGATGGATAGAGAAAAAGACAAAATCGGATATGAAATCCCCTTTACTAAATTCTTTTATGAGTACAAGCCTTTGCGTGATTTGAGTTTGATTATGAAGGATATAGAAGCCCTTGAAGAGCAAACAGAAGATTTGCTTGAAGAAATTAAAGAGGTCGTTAAATGAGACAATATCTAGCATATAAACCAAGCGGAGTGGATTGGTTGGGAAAAATTCCAATTGGTTGGGAACCTATTAAACTAAAATATATTTCTAACAGAATTACTAAAGGAACTACGCCTACAACAGTTGGTAAAGCATTTGTAGATAATGGGATTAATTTTATTAAAGTGGAATGCATATCAGAAACTGGAACTATTATTAAAGAAAATTGTGCATTTATTGATGAAGAAACTCATAATATTTTAAATAGGTCACAATTGAAAAAAGGTGATGTTATAATTGCTATCGCAGGAGCTATCGGAAGAGTTGCTATAATTGAAGATGATATTGTTCCTGCAAATACAAATCAAGCGGTTGGAATAATAAGTGTAAAAAAGAAAAAGTATAATTTACAGTGGGTCAAATATGTATTAAACTCCGATGCAGTAAAGCAATATTACAATATTGAAATTGTGAAAACAGCACAAGCAAACATAAGTTTAGAAAATGTTGGATTGGCAATTTTGCCTACTCCTTTGCTACCTGAACAAAAATCTATAGTTTGTTTTCTTGATTATACAACAGGACAGATAGATACTTTTATTGCAAACCGCCAAAAGCAGATTGAATTGTTGAAAGAGCAACTGCATTTCAAAATAAACGAAGCAATTACTAAAGGTATCAATACTAAAGTACAATTCAAAGCTGCTGATATTAAATATGTCCCTGAAATACCGGAGCATTGGGATATAAGAAAATTCAAGAGTCTTACTTCAATTCTTACCTGTGGTGTTGCGGCTACCCCAGAATATGTTGATGAAAATGAAGGTGTTGCATTCCTCTCAGCACAAAATTGCAGACCTTTTGCAATGGACTTGTCTAAATATAGTTATATAAAACCAGCACTACACAAGCAGCTTACAAGATACAAAAAGCCACAAAAAGGTGATGTATTAGTAACCAGAGTTGGTGCGGGAATAGGACAGGCTTGTATAATTGATACGGATTTAGAATTCTCTGTTTATGTAAGTTTAACTCATATCAGACCAAACAAGGAAATATTAAGCGAATATATAGTCTATTTTTTTAATACTGAATATTGCTATCAATTAAATCACGAAGGCACAGTTGTTGGTGGCGGGCAAGGAAACTTAAATGTAAAGAATGTTGAACGCTACCGTATACCGTTACCACCTATTGAAGAACAAAAAGAAATTATTAAATACCTTGATAAGTACAGAACAGAAATGGATACCCTTATCTCCAAATACCAAAAGCAAATAGATTTAATGCAGGAATATAGAGCATCCTTGATCAGCCAAGCAGTAACAGGAAAAATTGATGTGAGAGATTGGCAGCCAAAAAAGAAGGAGAAACAATAATGAGCCAAACAAGAGAAATTAATTTTGAAGATACAGTGGTTGACTTCCTAAAAGGCAGTAAACTCTATACAACAAGGGACAGCGGCCACTTCAATTTAGACTATCTTTTAGATATTGAATTATTAGAGCAATTCATTCAAAATACCCAGCCTGAGACCTGGCAAAAGATACAAAGGCAATTCCCTTCAAATACAATGCAAGCAGTAGCCGATGAATACGCTAAGCTGCGGGATAAGAGAGGTGTACTCAATTTAATACGAGAAGGCTTTGTTTTGCAGGGTGCAAGCATTAAACTTATATCTTTCAAACCCTCATCAGGCTTAAATCCTGACCATAAAATTAAATATGAAGCAAATAGGTTTTCTATAGTTCGGCAAGTGCATTATAGCGCACAATACCCAGATAAGAGCCTAGATTTAGTTATTGCTATCAATGGTATTCCAATTATTACCCTGGAATTAAAGAACGAATTTACGGGACAAAATATAACTCATGCTGTTGAGCAATATAGCAAAAGGCGAGACAGTAAAGATCCATTCTTGAAAAATTGTTTGGTTCACTTTGCGGTTGACAACAATACAGCTTTAATGACTACAAAATTAGAAAATGGTAATACCAGATTTCTTCCGTTTAATCGTGATACAATAAACCCAATTATTAATGATAAATTTGCCAGTAGTTACTTGTGGGAAGAGGTTTTGCAGGCAGATAGTTTATTAGAAATACTGAACAATTACGTTTTTATTGAAGAGGATGAAAAAACTAAAGAAGTAACAACAATATTTCCCCGTTACCACCAAAGAGACTGTGTCTGTGAGTTAGTGGCAGATGTAAAACAAAATGGAACCGGCAAAAATTATCTGATTCAGCACAGTGCGGGAAGCGGTAAGAGTAAAACTATAGCCTGGCTAGCACATCAGCTATCCAATGTGTTTGGAACAAACCAGCAGCCGATATTTGACAGTATTATTGTAATTACCGACCGCATAGTATTAGACAGGCAACTGCAAAGGCAAATTAAGCAGTTTGAGAAAATAAATGGAACTGTAAAAACTATTACTCAAGGCAGTAAACAACTTATCAAGGCTTTAACCGAAGGCGATAAAATCATCATCAGTACTTTGCAGAAATTTGGTTATATAGGTGAAATAGCTAGTCTAAATGGAAAGCATTTTGCGATTATTGTTGACGAAGCTCACAGTAGCCAAAGCGGTGAAAATATAAAAGACTTAAAAATCAGCCTTACAACTGAAGAAGCCTTAAAAGATATTGTTACGCAAGATGATGAAAATGGTGAGCCCAAGGATACAGTAGAAAAAGAATTGGAAAGAATAATGGCAAGCCGCCAGAAATTACCACATCTTTCATTTTTTGCTTTTACAGCAACGCCTAAACCCAAAACATTAGAGCTGTTTGGTATTCCTGATGCTACTCAAAAATCAGGTTATCGTGCTTTTCACGAATATACCATGAGACAGGCCATAGAAGAAGGTTTTATTCTTAATGTATTAGATAATTACATAACAAAGAGCACTTATTTTGAGTTAATAGAAAATGAGAAAGCCGAAGAAGGTAAAGAGTTTGAAAAGCTTAAAGCAAAACGCTTGCTAATCAATGAAGTAAATAAGCATCCTTTTGCTATAGCAGCAAAAAGTCATATTATGCTGGCTCATTTTATGGAAAAAACTATACATAAAATAGGTGGAAATGCTAAGGCAATGTTAGTAACAAGCTCCAGAGCCCACGCGGTTCTTTATAAAAAAGCTTTTGATAAAATTGTCATTGAACAAGGCTACAACATACAAACACTTGTTGCATTTTCAGGGACAGTTGAAATAGATGCTGAAAAGTATACTGAAAACGGCATGAACGGGCCAAAGGTGAAAGATATTGCAGAAGAGTTTAAAAAGCCAGGATACAAGATTTTAATAGTTGCTAATAAATTCCAAACAGGCTTTGACCAGCCTCTTTTACATACAATGTATGTTGATAAAATATTAGGCGGAGTTGCAACCGTTCAAACCCTTAGCAGGTTAAACAGAAAAATTAAAAATAAACAGGATACATTCATTATAGACTTTGTTAATAAACATGAAGAAATACAAAATGATTTTCAAAACTATTATCAAAGCACTAGCCTTGATAAGGCTACAGACAAACAGAAATTGTATAACCTAAAATATGAAATAGAAAAAGCGGATATGTTTACTACTGACCAAGTTGCCTATTTTATTGAAATGTTTGTTCGTAAGAAAGTTAAGTCGGAAGTTCTTTCTCCGTTTTTTAGGAAGATTGCTGATGAAAATTATAAAAACCGGCCAATAGACGAAAAAACAAAGTTTAGAAAGAATCTTAATAAATACATTAGGCAGTATTCCTTTGTATCTCAAATCATTACATTCATTGATACAGACCTTGAAAAGTTTTATCTCTTTACTAAACTGCTTTACAAGTATTTGCCTTATGAAAAAGGAACATTGCCTCTGGAAGTGACCCAAATGGTGGATATGGATAAATACAGAGTTCAAGAAGAAGAAAATGGAAGCATAATGCTTAAGCCGGAAGATGCCATGCTTGAAAACCCACAAGGTGATGGGCATAAAGGCAATAAGCAAGATACAAAAGAGATACTAGAAATAATTGTCAAAGAAATAAATGATAAATATGCAATTGCTCTGGGTGATGATGATAAGGTTGTAAAGGAAATGTATGAATCTTTGAAAAAAGATGATGCATTAATGGCAAGTATGCGAGCTGACAATATTGAAGATGTAAAAAGAATGAAGTTGCGTGAAAGTATTGATCAGGCTTTATTGAAAAATGCTGAACCTCCTATTGAGTTTATGAATAGATTGTCAAAAGATAAAGGATTGGCAAATTATGTTGTAGGCCAGTTTTTTCACTTGTTGATGAAAGAAGTTAATGAAAAAGATTTAAAATAGGATTTTTAAATAAATATGACTAAAGTATTAGAATTAATTATTAAAATAATAAAAACTGCGATTGAAAGCAGCAAACTATTTTTGGGATTAACCGGTCTTTTGGCTGTCCTAATCGCTTATAATTATTTAACAAATAAACCAGAATTAGTTATTGAGAGATATGATCCATTTGTGTCTGTTAAAATGGATTTATTTTATGGTTTATTGAGAATTAGAG
Source organism: Candidatus Liberimonas magnetica (assembly GCA_020523885.1). Classification (NCBI taxonomy): domain Bacteria; kingdom Pseudomonadati; phylum Elusimicrobiota; class Endomicrobiia; order Endomicrobiales; genus Candidatus Liberimonas; species Candidatus Liberimonas magnetica. The sequence goes on from JAJAPY010000007.1 coordinate 89,795, forward strand.
ATGGGAACAAATATGACAAAATCCATCAAGTAGAAGCGTTATTTAAAGACTTAAAAGTGCCACTCTGTGATGAGTCTCAGGATCCTGATGGACGTTTTATTATTTTTCCATTAGAAACTAATTTTAATAAGAACTTTATAAAACTATGGAATCAGATTGGTAGAATCAATGAAGCAAATTGGAAACCATTGTCTGATGAACAGAAGAAAACCAATCATTATAATGGAACTTTAGTAATGGCAGGTTATGATAAATATAATCTAAGTGTGTCATCTGAAGCAAGTTTCTATTTAGAAAATATCGGAGACCCATGGAGTTTTTTTAGTTTGCTAAATATTCCGGCCCCTAAAAAGTACAAGAGTGAAAAGGACAATTACTACGAAAATGTTTTTAACTTCAATGACAATTATAATAAAGATGTTATTAAGGATGCTTTGGATAAAATAAAGGACAGGGATTTAAAAACAGATTTCCTAGACTCATTTAATGGAAGCAGACAACTCTGGACTCCATTTGTAATTAGAAATGCAGGTGATGCTCCAGCAAAAGATATAAGTATAATATTTCAACCGGGTTGTGTCAGTGGAATTCATGAGTTAATATATAGTAATTTGGATCATCAAGGTATAGGGTATACTTCCGCAGTAAAGACTCCCAGCAATAACCTATATGTTTTTGATGCAAAAAACAATGTTCTTCAAATACCTATTCTTAAACCTGGCGAAACAAAAATAGTAGTCATTAAAAGTATTTCTATGCTCCCAGGGGATGAAATACTTAGGGTAAAAAGCTATATAGGAGAACAGATAAATAGGAACATGATTAAATGGTGGCTCATAATATCTTCAGTATTATCGTTCATTTATTTCTTTGTTTTACTTGTGTTGGAATACAAAAATGAAAATAATAGAGGCTGACTATGCCAATGCTAATAATCATGCCATGGTGTAGAATAAAGTGTGATATTGATCTTGGTGAAATAAAGTTACTTCGCTATCAAAGACAGGGAATGCCCTTTGGTGCAGATAAGGAAAAACAAGAAACGTGCGATAAGGTGATGTCTAATTATTGTATAAGCAAAGATAAACCAATATCAGCTGCTGTTATTGTCCAATTGAAAGACAAAGAAATATTTGCTGACCTAACTGATGATGAAAGGTCCGATGTTTTTTCTCTCTGTAGCCTAATAACATTCTCTACTCTGTCTATGCGTCAATACTTCTCCTTTGGAGATACGTATTGGAACTCATCTAACTCAAACGTAGTTATTCAATCATTTAAAGAATCTCCTGAGCCATATTTCGCAATAAATACTAGAAGACGAGACGGATATAGAATGAATGTGTTTGATACATCAGAGTACATGACATATCGTCCTCATTATGCAGATAATGGAGTTATTAATGTCGATATCCCTTTAGTAGATGCTTTGTTTAAAGCAAGACAAAGCAATAAAGAAGGTTGGTTATGTTATGAAGAAGGTATAGATAATTTTAACCGTGCGAATACAGATAATACAGACATTATGCTGCACCATGAAATAATAATGATAGCAAGTGCTTTCCAAAGAATCTGTGATTCTTCTTATAAAGAAGATGATCTTGTCGACAAACTTTCCCCATTATTTAATCCAGATATAGGTGGAAGAATTAATGATTTGTCTGGATATTCTTTAACAACAAAATCTGGCAATACTATCCATTGTAAATCAGCCTTTGAGTTCTGGATACGTGATTTATATAGAGTACGCAATGGCTGCGCCCATGGAAAACGCAACGATGCATATCAGCCTATTTGGAGTATGCAGGAACATTTATTGTTTGTGTCTTATGTTTATCCGTTAATAGTAAAGTATAAGTTAAGTATTGAAGGCTACTACATGCTATCAGAAAAAGATGTGATGGATATTAATGTTTTTGAAACTCTTTTAGATTACGACAATGTATTTGAATCAATAACAGAGAAAAATGAGAATGTAAAATATCCTTGGAACGAAATTCGTAGCAAATTTCGGCTTAAATGGATTATAATCCAAGCAGTTAGACAACAGGGAGAACAAAATACATCCAATAGCTTATGAAAATAGTATGTTCGGGTAAGTAAACGGTGCTTGACTAATTGGACTTATTGTAGGAGTAAGAAATAAAATGATAGAGTGAAGCAAGACACGGAATAAGATCTAGTCAAGTTAGGCAAGCCTGATACACGGATTTATATCGTGGCTCATGGAGAAATAGCATGATAGATTGGTTAAAAGTTAATAATGATAAGACATTTCAAAATTTAGTTAATCACCTCTTTTTCTTGGAGTGTCCTTCAACTTATGGTTTTGTGCCGTTTAGCCCTTACATAGGCAAAGATGGGGGGTGGGATGGTAAATACGAAGGATATTATCCAAAAGAGAATTTAGAAGGTCGGTATTGTATCCAGGCAAAATATACTAAGCATAATTTAAAAGCTGCTATGCCGTCGCTAACAAAATGGGTAAAGACAGAATTAATAAAGGCTAAGAAAAATAAGGTTGATCATCTTAGATTAGCGACATGTGCACAATTGCGAGACGAACATATCACTAAAATTGAAGCATTAAACAAAAGGCATGTAAAAACTTTCAAGATTTGGCATGGGCAAGACTTAACACTGAGGATTGAACAGGAGCCATTTTTACGTTTATATTATTTTGATGGTCCGTCAGTACCGCTATTTGTTCCTCCAACTATATATTTTGAAAAGGTAGAAACAAGACTTGCAAATATTACTGTTCCCCAAGGTATTAAAAGTGTAGAAGACCGCATTAATGAGGTTATCGCATTTCTCAATGACAATAGTAATAAAATATTTGTGCTTAGCGCTTTCGGAGGGTTTGGGAAGAGCCATTTCTTAAGCCTATTTCCAAAAAAAGTTGCTAATTCTAAAATAGACAGGGAAGTATGGTTTATTCGAGATGGTGTAAGGAATGTTCAAGATGCAATGCAGGATGAAATTGGTGTTAGAGATAGTGCTCATAAAAAGCATAAATATGTCTTTGTATTAGATGATGCGGACCGCGCGGGTGATGTAAAAGATATTTTGAATTGCATAAATAAGACAGGAATAGATGCAAAACTTGTCATCACGCTAAGAACAATAGGATTGTCTAATTTAGAAGAAATTATAGATTCTATTCGGTGTAGGGATTTGACCATTTATAAATCTATTCCTGAGTGGTCAAAAGACGAACTAAAAACATTATTAAGGGCAGCAGCGCAGAAAGATAAGATTGATAATGAAGATGAAATAATTAGAAAGTATCCGAATCCCTATTTTATTATACAAATCGGATTAAACATAAAAGGTCGGAACAGTTTTGATTTACAAACTTTTAAACAATCCATTATTCAATCTTTACTAAATGACGCGAGAAAGATTTTGCCTACAGAAAAGGGAGATGTCGGGAATTTGCTTTTTCATCTAGCTTTGATTACTCCAGTAAACATTAATGACAGCCAAACAATTACTAAGCTATCAAAAATAGTAGATATATCTAGTAAAAACATAGAGAAAATATTGAATAATTTTGACAAAAATGGAGTTCTTAGGAAAATCGGTTCAGTTTTACGATTTATCCCAGATATGATTGGTGATGTTTATCTATTAGAAACGATGCAGAAAATTGGAGAAAATGAACGAAAAGAAGCTTTCCTGTATTGGCTTGACACTCATTCGAAAAATATATTTTGTAATTTGGGCGCGACTTTGCAGTACGGTAATCCAGATTGTTTGGTCCCTGTGGTAACAGATATTGTTTCCGGTTGGATAGACAATGCTACTAAATATGGCGGTTATGAGAAAAAACAAATATTAGAAAATCTAGAAGAGATTTGTTACTTGGTACCCGAGAAGGCATTAGATATGCTTTGGGCTTATATAAATACTCCTGAATTGAGCACTGATGATTATGGCCTTATCATTATACGATTAATTCATAGCGATTGTGAGCGACAAAAAATAGTAGATATATTAGAAGAAATACGAAACAAGGTAAAGCTTGGCACTTATGACAATTACAAGCCGAATACTCTAGTCAGGGATGCTGTTACCCCTTTAAAAAACAATATTGATAGGAAAATAATTCCGATTTTAGATATTATAGAAAAATCATTAAAAGGATTGCATCCGATAGTTGAATTTTCAAAAGCGGCTTTAAAGGAAGTGTTGGCTTCAGCGCATGAATGGACATATTCTACCTATGATAGCGTGCAATTTAGCAGTCGTTTTCTTATGGTAAACGAGCCGGTCTTGTTGATGCGAAAAAAATCAATTGAAATAGTTAAACAAATGTTGTTGGATGTTCGCCCTGAAGTGCGTTTAGCGGGTATTGATATCGTAAAAGAAATAGGCGAATGTCATTTTGGTCCAGGTGTTTCATCTGATATCCCTTTAAAGGATAGAATTGATGATGAGAGAAAGGAAATGCTAGAGTTTATAGACAAGAACAATCTCATAGAAAAAGAAAAAGATTATCATGTTTTATGTTTATATGAAGATTTGTTGGTTAGTTGGTGGGCTCTTCAGAAAGTTTCGGATGAAATATCTTTGAAGCTTATTAATCATTTTAAACATGACCCTGAATATAGGATTTTTAGATACTATACTTCCAGGTATGATATTACAGATGATATTCAGGATAAATTTAAAAATGCTCCTGTAAAAGACAGATGGCCATGGACTGTAGATAATATAATGAGAAAATGGTATTTGACAGTTAATGATTTTGAAAAAGATGCAGTAGCTTTAAATAATAAATATTCTTCTTCAGAAGACATCGCAATATTTCTTGCTAAATTAGGAAAATCGGTAACTGTTTCATCTGCTAATGCATTATTTTTACGTGCGTGGTTTAAACAAAATCCAGAAGTATTTAGGCATATACGAAATCAAAAAGAATTATGGGCAAATATTCCATTAGCATTCAAATATACGATTACTCAAGATTTGGTTGGGAAATATCCTGAAATGGCGAAGATAATTATTGATGAAGTTTTGTTGACTCCGCATATATCCACAGATGAAGCAAAGATAGCTATAGACATTCTTTCGTATGACATCCCATCTCTTAATAAAAGTGAAATTATTAAGACGGTGGCAGAAAAGAATATTGATGATTTAAATTTGTCAATATTGGAAAGAATGCGCTTTATCGAAGACAAGATTTCAGCCAAGTCTATGGCAGTTATTGTCTTAAATGTGATGAACCACTTGAGTTCTAGTTTTCAAGCCAAAGCGATTGATTATATTGCATTTATTTTGCACAACAAAAATAGTGATTATGTTAGTGATTTCTTTGGCATAACTCATGATGTTATTTGTCAAGCTCTTTTACATAAAAGTGAGCTGGATTACCACGATTTTGAAGTGTCAGCCATTCTATTTAACAAGGCGGGTGAGTTTTTTAGTTTTATTGAAGCCCGCCTGGAGAAGGAAAGTAAAATAAAAACATATTCAGAATATAAGGCTATCCCTTATAGGGGTATTGAATTTGCAAGCAAGTTTATCAATACAAAAGAGAGCTTTGTTATTGCAATAAAAAAGGCACTTGAATGGGAAAGGAAATATAAAAATAATATTAGTTTCAGTGTTTCTAAGTTATTTGAACAATTTATGTCCTTACGGGATGAATCAGGAACTTTGTATTTTGATAATGTTAAAAGCGAATTTTATAATAAAAATGACTTTTTAGAATATCTGCAATGCTTATTTAGTCTTCCATTAAATAAGAAGAATCTTGGCGCATTCAAAGAAGCTATTGGGAAAAGCGCGGAATTGAGATACGAAGAAAAAATGGCAGAGTTACTTAGAAGTAAAATATACCCAGAAGATGGTTGGAGTTCTTCTGTTGGGCAAATACCACCCGCTTTTATTGAAAAAAAGGAATGTTTTGAAGAATTAAAAAATATTGCTCCTGCGGGGAAGTTAAGAAATGCACTGGAAGAATGTGTGCGTGGTGTAGATAACATGATTAACCAACATAAAAAAGAAGAAGAGAATCGCTCTCATTCACGGTAGAGGAATTCCAGCGACACTATACTTAATTAGGACATAAAGAAAGCTATGCCTGGTTTCACTAAGTATACTAACTGTTTTTTGCATTATACCATCACTCGCTCGCATTTCATTGTAACTAAATCAACCACCACGTAGACCAGATCCTCTGTTTGTCCTGCCTGGATGCAGATAGTTGAATCTAATTGAGCCTTCCAGCAGCCTGTCATGGCAGGTGATTCATGAATATGACCGTGAAGGGTTAACAGAGGCTGATTGTCTCTGATGAAAAAATACAATGCTTCAGAACCAACTCTTTCTTTATTTATGCAAACGTCCAGCTCTAGATTACACGGCGGCATATGAGTAACATAGATTGCCTTTTGCATATTAACCGGCCGCTCGAGTTTCTCAAGCTCTTCTTCTATTGTAGGAAGAGTTGCTACATATTGCTTCCAGTTTGGAATTTCCTTTAAACCGGTTTCTGTTGAATGCAGAGCCGTGCCTTTCTGGAATCCTATTTCACTATCCTCCGTGTCTTTCCGGCACCTATCTTTGAGTAGGAACGGATAGTCAACTACCCAATTCATTCCGATAAAATCATACCCTTCAATTTGAATTCTACGCTGAGCGATGTTCTTGACATATTCATACCTATCGCACACTTCCTGAAACAGGTTATCAAATACCATAAGATCATCGTTGCCAGGAAAGCATAGGTAGTGAATTCTATCGCTGTTAAAGGCCTTAAAATGCGCATTTATCTGGTTTTGGATATATTCGTTCTGGCTGTAGAGATTATTATCATTAGGGAACATATCTCCGGCGTTGATAACAATGCTGGAGCGCACTTTGCAGGCTTCTTTATAGAGCATTTCATATTTCCATGTGTTACCATGTAGATCGGAAGTTACCATTATTTTCATATTTTTACCTCTCTATCGTTCTCCCTTTAGATTATTTGGATAATAAATCTTTATTTTCCTTTCTTTTTTTCATTAGTTTAAAACTCTTTGACCAATTTTTTCTTGGTTCATCCTCAATCAAATACTTGTCATGATTTCTAGCCACATCTTTTTTGCCTCTAAACACTCCAATGATGCCTTTAAGTCTTATTGCTTTTTTCATGAATAATCCTTTCATCTAAAACACTATGCCGGTGGTTGGCCGGCATAGTGTTAAAGAACATTTTATTTAGATTGCTTCCATTTCCCGTTTTTGAACAGGTTTTGCATACTTTTCTTCGATAGGTCGCAGTATTTCATTTTTCAAGACGGTCAAGACACCGCTGTTCAACACATTCTGTAACTCAAGCTTTGCTAGATTCATATCAAGACCGATCTCAGCGCAACCTGATACTGCTATGTCCATACCCTGCCCATCAGGCAGGTTAATGTGTTTTTTAACGGATATTTCCTTTACCTGCATACTAATCACCTCCCTTGGTTTTGTCGGCTCCAAACCAGCCGAGATATTTTGCTAATGCTTTATAACCATTTTTCCATACAACTTTATATACCTGTCCTACTTTTGGATTTTTAACAGTAGCCGTGTAACATTTAAAACTTTCTTTTTGTTTAAGATTGAATCCTAGGTTCTCTTTATAGAGGTTAACTTCCTTGAGTGTTCCAATCTTATGCTCTTTTCCGTTATCTTTAACAATTACAAGCACAGGATTAGTATCTACAGGGGAAAACCTATGGAAAATAGCTTTAAATATGAGTTTCTTTGTGGGATATTCAACCTTTAACATACTATGCCGAGTTTCTTTCTTCTTGTATGTAGTAAACATTACCGGGCTTATCCAGCACCAGATATATTTTGCTTCACTTCTAAAGCCAAAAGACAGATCCCAGAATAACCTGAATGTTTTATATGGCTGATCAGTAGAAACCTCCTTGATTATTCCCTCATTGCGAAATCCTTGTTTTGATGCAACATGGAAACTGTACTCATTGCTGTTCTTGGGTTGTTTTTTGCTCAAGAACCTTTTCTGGGCTTCTTCAATACTTCCGAGGCATGGGGTTAAGCCTTCATCCCAGCCAAAGGTATGATCTATGGCAAAAGGCTCAGAACAATTCTTAACAGCAGCAGTTATTTCATGAAATACTGCCCCATAGCCGCTAAAGGATGGTACGATGCATTTACAATACTCTTTGATTAATAATCTTTCTTTCATAGAATTTTCCTTTGTGCTCCCTTATCTGTTGGCTTCAAGCCATTCTAGATATTTTATCATCTGATCTAGTCCCAATTTCCAAACAACCTTATAAGTGTGTCCAATAGGTGGATTGTCAACCTCGATTTGAAAGCACTTAAAATGGAAATTGCCATCCATTTTAAAGGCAAAATCAGACTTTTTGTAACTAGTCTCCTTTAGTGGGCCTATTTTATCTTCATGCCCTTTTAGATCGACCTTTATCAGTTCCAGGCAATTTTCTAAAGGATAAAACCTGTGGTACATTATTTGGTAAACAAGTTTCTTTGTAGAGTATTTAACTTCAAGTGAACTTTGCTGAGTGCCAATATGGCTCAATGAACTGAACATTACGGGACTTATCCAGCCCCAGACATAAGAAGCCTGCTGTTTAGTGCCGAAATTATCTTTCCAGGATATACTGAAGGCTCTTTCTCTGTTTTTTGATTCCATTTCTTTGACGATTGGTTTTCCTCCAAATGCATCACGAGAAGCGAACGCAAACGTATACTCGTTATTTTTTGCAGGTTGTTTCCCTGCAAGATAGTAATCATAGGCCTTTTTTACACCGATAATTTTTGCAAATGAGTTTATACTCTCGTCAGACCCAAATTTGTTCTTAATAATAAAGGGTTTCTTACCTTTATACTCTGCCAGAACAGCGTGGAATGCTGCGCCATTACCGCTAAAATACGGAAAAACGGTTTTGGTGTACTTTTTAATTAAAAAACTATTTTTCATACTGTTGTACCTCCTGTTTAGATTTCCTACTACTGTATAGTAAACCAGTTGTGCCAAATCGGCAACTTAAAGAGTGCGTAAATATTCAATTGTCTTTAACTCGATCTTTCTGACCGTTTCTTTTGAGATGTTTAAGATATGGCCAACTTCGACATGACTCATTGGTTTGTTTAAATACCGCCTATTGGGACCTATCGAATAGCGTAGTTCTATTACTTCCCGAGACAATTTATGAGGTGCCTTTTGATCCCTACTTAACTTAGAAAGCAAGTTATTGACTTCCATTATAAGGTACGCATTACTGTCTTCCTGACTTGGAATAATATCCTGTAATAATAGTGGATGACCATCCTCAGTGTTGTCCAATATTATCTTTTCTAACGAATCTGTTGGATTTATGTCCTGATGTAGTTTCATTTTCTTAATACATAGCCTTCTCGAATATCCAAAGTTCTTAGAAAAAATTTCATTGAAAATATAGGCCTTTATTACTTTCGTCACATAATGATAGAAGTATCCTCGATTAAAAGAATGTTTTGAGACGGCTAAAGTTAGCGCGAGGCACCCTGTTTGGTAAAGATCCTCGAGCTGAATCCCGTATTTTTTAGAGAAGCTCATATAGCGGAACACATAGTTGCAAACAAGCCTCATTGTTCTTAAAATTATAATCTCTAATGCCTTGTCTCTGTCTTTCTTTAAAAGCTCCCTTATTTCTGTTTCGGTAAGAAGTTTTATTTGTTTAGCTTGTTGTGCAAGTGAAAAAAAGTTCAAATTGCTCATTTCAATACCCTCCTTTAATTAATTTTTCGCAGAAAATAAAAAACCAGTGATGCAGGTTTGATGAACCTATATCACTGGTTTTTTTGTTTTACTATAAAGCAGATCCGTTCTTGGATTTTAATAAAAAGACTAAGTGTAGTTATCTGTTTTCATGATTAAATCCTCCTTACTATTACGATTAGAAAATAAAGAAATTAGTCCAAGATACATAAAACTCAAAATGATTATTTTTCTATTATTACATGAAAAAAAATTATAAATTGCGATGTCAGGAAATGGGAAAATTTAAGTATAAATATATAGGGAGAGAAATAGTTGTTAAATGGAAAAATAATGAATAAAACAGGTAGTACTAATTCTATAACCTATAAATTTGATAGCCTTATAAGAATGGACGCGTTACTGATCCGCGAATATCTATGTAGAATTAAGGCACTCTCACCAGGAATTAGCAATTACGATATAATGAACAATTTCCGCGAGTCACTAAGGTTAGCATTTGGCGACATTATGTCTAGGTATGAGATTATTGTTTATGAAGATTGTAGAGAAATAACATACCGAGGAAAAAAGATTAAGTTAGGTGAACAACAACATATTGTAGTATGTAAAACCATAACCAAACTATTTCACGATACTTTTCAACTTCATAGCACTGAAAGACCTGGACTCTGTAGAACATGGGAAGGGAAAGATCTTACTAAACGAAAACCTGAAGAGATAAAAAATAGTATGGACAATGTAATAAGAGATATACTTCCGGATTCCATAATTACATATTCTAATGTAAATTCAATTGTACGAGATATCCGTGACAAAACTTCTCCAGATATAATTGTAAATATTAAAAAACAGGGTATATATTTTAATTATTCTCCTCTTTTCATAAACTACATCAAAGGGCACGCATTTTCACACATTCTGGATTAATCGCTCAATTCGTTCATCGTCGCAACCTACAATAATTTAAAACTAATTCACGCATTTTCAGTCTCTATCCACTGGTTTACCTTTCAGGTAATATTTAGGCATAAGCAGCATTAACGAAACCTATAAGTATGGAGGAATCATGGAAGATGAACTGTTAACACCCCAAGAAGTAGCTGATAACTACTTGAAATGCGATATTCGGACCCTTAGGAGATACATAAACAAAGATCTCCCTGTGGTTAGAATATCACCCAGGTGCATACGTATTCTTAAATCAGAGTTGATTAAATGGATAAATAAAAGAAAAGGAAATAGTTAGGTGCCACTATGAAACAAGGCCAGTTCGTTAAGTCCATAGTTAAATTGCGCGATATGGGTATTTTAGCAACAAAGATGAGTTGTCAAAAATACTCTTCGTCGGAACGTGTCCAACAGCAAATACAACCGGTTATGAGCCGATTCACTTCCAGCGTTAATTTTACTAGTTACACTGTCACCTCTTGCCACTTCTTGTCATCTTCGAAGACTTCGCTTTCAAGGATGTCCTATTTCGCGGTTGCAATAAATTCAACTTAAAGTTGCCGTTTCGGAATAAGTGGTTTACTAAGAATAGTAAGAAAACATTTAAGGAGGTACAGTCATGAAGGGTTACGATTTGTATAAGCATTACGGTATTGAAGTGCCCGGATTTTATATTGATCCGGAGCAGGTCTACAATGCATTAAAAGAAATAATCAAGAGGAGGCCCAAAACAATGTATTACATAAAGAAGCTAATAGAATATTTAAGGAAATTAAATATCAGTATTCAGGAGTTCATATTTGCTGATCATTATAAGGACTTACTTCGTAGCGAAGATATAGCTGATAATGAAGATACAGAAATGTTTTTTAGGTATATACTCAGTTCTTTATGCAAAGACCACAAAATACTGCCACTTTCATATGAATTATGCATTGTACCGGATTTGAAAGAGAGGTGTGATTTATATGATCTGAGCAATCTTGAGACGGGTTTGTCAGAGGCAATTGTATCCATTTATCCTTCTTCAATCATACCAAAAAATAGCAAGGTGAGTATTCTTCAGAACACTCAGATACCTATAGTTGTTGTAAATCAGGCGAAGTTATTTTTTAAACATTATAGAACTAATAATGTAAAAAGAGACCTTACCACTAGAACTTTAGTGAACTTCTGGTACGCGTTAAGAAAACTTACCATAGTTACGGAGATAAGTGATCTTGGTAAGTTAGATGGTGAGAATGGAGCCAAACGACTAAAGGAATACTTTGAAAAAGAAAGAACGAGAAAATTAAAAACAGGGACACTTGTTTATAAAATTAAAGGCGACTCTGACACAATAGAAAACATAAAGATATTTTTCAATACTATGTGGAAACAGCTTGGTATGGTTGAAAATCCTTTTTCGGCACTTGATACCTCAGATTCTGTGATTATAAAGGGAGGATCTAAGATACTCGATAGACTTAAGCTCCCTTATGATAGGAGCGAATATAAGGGCACAAAAATTGTGCGAAATCAATTGCAGATTAGAGTAAAAGGCATAGATAATAATGACTTGTACATTATTCCTTGCTTTGAAAAAGATGAAATAAGATTAATAAGGGATTATATAGAAAAGAAAGAAAATTCAATAAGAAATGGTACAGAACCTGATTTGGAGAAAATGGATTTGGAAGATCTAAGAAAATATCATGAGAAAGCTCAAGGTGATTTTATTCTGGCTTTAGGCATATTTAATGGACCGCGCCCACTAGACTACAGGTGTTTAAGTTTAGAGCAAATCGGGAAATTCAGTACGGATATCAATGATCCCATTAACGAAAGATTTTTTAATGATATTCCAACTATACAAAGTGATATAAAGGAAAATCCGCTAAAACTAAGACCCGAAAAGAGATTTTTTGGTCCTATATTTGTTTTGTTTGCACAGATGATAAAAGCGCGCAGGATATTATGTAGACGTAAAAACAAAAATATCCAACGTGATAAAAATCGGCATATGAATGATTTGGGAGAGCCTGTTTTGGTTACAGATGAATTAGTAAGAATATCTGATTTAGTTCTTAGAAAACTGACTAGAAATACCCTTGTACGTGTAGGTTTAAATATGACTAAGGCATTAAACTCAACGATATATTTTTTAAGAAAAGCATTCATAGTATATGCACGTATGTCAGGAATGCCTCTTGAGGCTATCAGCATAGTAACTGGTACGGATCCTAAGACCTTAATGGATTTTTATCTCTATCTTGACTTGTTAAAGGATACCAATAAGCATTTTGCGGAAAAATATTTGCCATTTCTTGGTTTTAAGCATTGTATTCCGTGTGAAGGAGTAGTAACAGATATAGTGCCGGTTGATGCTAATAGGATAAGAGAAAATGTTTTAGAGACAATTGCAAAAGAGGATGAGTGTTCTATTGATGAAGCTATTCAGATATTTGAAAAAGGGAGTCGTCAAATGTCCAGGAATATGATTCTGGATGCTATTAAAGAAAAATACATCATCGCCGTGAAAAGAAGTAATCAGTGGATAGTGTCAAAGAAAAGTATAGAGGAATTCATAGAAAAATACATAGATGTAGAAGGTATTGTAGATGTGTTTAAAAACAGGCATATGAGAATTACAAAAAGGAGGGCACAGCAGGTAATTAAAGAACAGAATATAATTCCGCTGAGATTGTTAAATAAAGTGTTTGTTGATTACAAGTCAATATCAAGCTACCTTGATCGTCGGTAAAAAACTAAAGGAGGATTTATGAGCATATACAAAAGAGGTAAGATGTGGTACATGGATGAATGTAATAACGGAGTAAGAGTAAGAAAGCCTTTGAGCACTGATCAAAGAGTGGCCTTACAGATGAATCGTTCGTTATTAGTTAATAGAGACAAATTCAATGCCGGGCTGCCCGTTGATATTAAAGTTCAGCAGTTATTTGATGAATATGAAAAGTATTCAAAGGGTACTAAACGGGAGAAAACATATCAGAAGATTATGGATGGGATTAAGTTTCTCAAAAAAATAGTAAATGTTGACATGCCTATTTCCAAGGTAATAAATAGCCTTCCCAAAATTATAGATGATTATAAAGCGGATGCATTAAGCGCCGGTAAAAACCGTTTCACAGTTAATAACTATATGAAGACTGCAAGGCAAATATTTAATAAAGCTGTAAAATGGAATTATATTTCTTCTAACCCCCTTTCCCAAATTGAGCTGGCGGAGGTGCCGCCGATACCAAGGCCGAGATTCCTGGACAATGAAGAATTGAAAAAAATATTAGCTGTGTGCACAGGAGACCTTTACGACATGATCATAGTTTTTGCCTACACTGGTTTAAGAGCGGCAGAACTTATGAACTTAGAATGGCAGGATGTAAATTTTGAGCAGAATTATATAATGGTTACCGAGAAGGATATCTTCACTCCAAAAAACTATGAGCGTAGAACAGTGCCCATACATCCTGATTTAAGAGAACTGCTTATATTGCGCAAGAGTGGAACCACATCAAGTTTTGTATTCTTTGACAGGTCAAGAGATAGAAAACAAGATCAAATAATGAGAAAGGTTCCAAATGGCCGCCTGTACAGATCCATATATAAGAAGTTTAAAAGAAGGCTCAAGGAGTCAGGAATCAATAATATTGATAAGGTATGTATTCATACCCTGCGCCATACCTTCGGGAGCCACTGCGTTATGTCCGGCATTGATATTTTTACTACTTCTATGCTGATGGGACATTCTTCTGTAGATACTACTAAGATTTATGCGCATGTCTCACCCCAGTACATGCAGGATGCCATATTTAAGCTTGATTACGACTTTTTGGGTAAAACCAAGGAGTTCAAGCTCAAATGTATTAAATAAGGGATGTTCAGGATTCCAAAATTCTCGGTAATCTTCTAAAAACTCTCGCCATTGGCGAGAGTTTTTAGTTTGAGATGCAAGCCCATAAATCCTAGCATTTAAATAAATCAGCACGATATATTTTGAAGTTTTTTACCTAACAAAGTATAATATTCGCATATTTGTTAGGTAATTCTAATATCAAGGGGTATAAACAGAATGAAAATATCAATCAGGGCCGCTTATCCGGAAAATGGCAATTATGATTGGGCTCAATCACTAAAAATATATGAGGAAATCGGATTTGTTGAAGTAGCATTTGTAAATCCAGAGTTGTTTTTGAAGCTGGACAACAAAGAAGTAATCAAGCCATTTGCCTCTCTAAATATAAAAGTATCATCGCTGCATCTTCCTCATTTCAGCCTTGTAAACCTGGCATTGTTTTCAGAAATATTTAAGAAAGCAACTGATTTAGCGAAATTGCTTGATTGTCAGGATCTTGTTATCCATCCAAGTTTTGGCAAGGCACGTTCCATAGAGAACTTTATTAAGGATGAAATAGACAGCGTGCTTGAAAAGAATGGCCTTTGTTTGTGCTGGGAGACATTTGAAAGTAAAAAGAGAGTATTTGGCGGCCTTGATCCTGTTGCCCAATATTGCCAGGGAACCCAGAACCATGGAATATGTTTTGATTTTTCACATGTGCATAAAGAACAAAAGGAAGTGATAGCAACAATTGACAGGTACCTTCCGCTCATTAAAGTATTCCATGTTTCAAACAGAATCAAAGATACTATAAAACAACATTATCCTATTTATTATGATAAGGAAGAAGCTGCCCTTGATTTCAAAGAGATATTTACTTTTTTGAAAGGCAAACAGTACGAAGGACATCTTGTGCTTGAATATTTATACGAATTTCATGATCAATTACTTCCAGATGCGATAAGTTTGTTGTCATTTTTAACCTACAAAAGCAAAATAAACGATAAAATGTAGTTAAAAATAACTAGAAGAAATTTGTTTGAGAAATCAGGTCAAAAATGCTAAAATTCCATTAATAGGAGAATGTAATCATGGTTAAGAAAAACACTCTGGTAAAATCTGAAGATGCAGCGCTGAATAAAGCTTATTTGAATATTAAAGCAATAATAGAAAAAGCCCGCTCCAATATCGTCCGTGCTGTTGATACAACAATGGTTCAGGCATATTGGCTGGTTGGAAAAGAAATAGTAGAAGTAGAGCAGCTAGGAGCTAAAAAAGCTGAATATGGTACTTATTTGCTAAAAAATCTATCCGTCAAGCTTTTTAATGATTTTGGGAAAGGTTATGATGTCTCAAATTTGAAGCATTTCAGGAAATTTTATCTATTATTTCCAAAAAGCGACGAGCTTCGTCGCCAATTGTGCTGGACACATTATAGGTTTCTTTTAAGGGTGGAAAATCCAAAAGCTAGAGAGTTTTATATAAATGAAATTGCCGAAAATAATTGGAGCACAACGCAACTTGAGAGGCAAATAAACTCTTTTTATTATGAAAGGCTTTCGGTCAGTCGTGACAAAAAAGCTGTGATTACAGAAGCCCGTAAAAAGCTAAAACCATTAGAAGAAAAACCGAGCAATATTATTAAAGATCCATATACTTTGGAATTTCTTGGTCTTAAAGAAAACATCAAATACAAAGAATCTGAAATAGAAAATGCAATCATAGATAAATTGCAGGATTTTCTTTTAGAGCTCGGCAAAGGTTTCTGCTTTGTTGCAAGGCAAAAGAGAATTTCTACCGAATCAAAACATTTTTATATTGATTTGGTTTTTTATAACTATTTACTGGATTGTTTTTTGCTGATTGATTTAAAAACTACCGAACTGACGCATCAGGATATTGGACAAATGGATATGTACGTTCGCATTTATGAGGATTTATACAAGCCCAAGAGAAGCAATCCTAGTATCGGGCTTATTCTTTGCACAGAGAAAGACCATGCAATGGTGAAGTATTCGGTGCTTAATAAGAGTAAGAATCTTTTTGCTTCCAAATACAGGCTTTATTTGCCTACAGAAAAAGAGTTAAAAGCGGAAATTGAAAGAGAAAGAAAATTGATTGATCAAGGAGCTAGTAAGTAATTTAGGTACTCTGTTTATTCAGAACGGTTTCCTGAAATACGCCACATTGGATGTGGCGTATTAGATAGACCAAAAAATGTCACATTGACGCCAAAGGCGCCATGCAATGGCTCATAATTGGCTCAACGCCTCAGAGAACATAGGGGGCATAGGATATTTCGGACATTTATCGGACATATCGGACAAGGACAAATGAAGAAAAAACTAAAAAAATCGCATAACAAAAAAGATTATAAAAAACTATTAAATAGCATAAGGCCGCTTGCTGCTCAAATCGTAAGGCTAAAAAGTGATATGAAGAAAATGGGCATGCATACAGGGGATTATGATTTAATAGAATGTTCTAAGTGTCACTTGGCGGAAGATGTTCTTGCAGACAATAGGCTCGTAACGTTCTTTAATATTAATGTAGAAGATTTTGAAAAAGTAAAATTCACGAAACTGAAATTTATGGAATTAAAGGATAGCTTGTTTTTGTGCCCTAATTGCGGAAACATAATTAAAGCAAAGGAATTTTAATCCGATTCGACAGGCACTGTCTGTTGAATTACTTTAGAGATTCAGTTTAGTTGGTCTTTCAAATTGGCACGAGCCTCGTGACCAAATGAGTTGGAAAGATGGAGAACAGAATACATCTTAACCCGCAATAAACCCGCAAAACCCGCAATGGCGAAACAAAGGGGACATTTGGGACAGAAGCGGTAAGGGGCACTAAAGGGGCAAAACGGGCATAGAATATATGGGACATATTTGGGACATTTATCGGACATTTTGGAACAATCGGTTTAACCCGACATAAACCAGGTAAACAAGATATAAACGAGCCAAATGCGCCATTAACGCGCCATAATGGCGCCATACAATGGCTTATAATTGGCTCATAAATACCCCAAATGCCTCGCTAAGCACATCCTTTTCAAAAATATAACAATGTCTTGCAATTTAGTTATAAATAAACTATAATACATATATGAACAACAACACTTATTCATTATTGCAAGTAAGAGAAGTTTTTCATATAGAGTTTTTAAGATTTTTCGGCAAGAAGGTGAAGGCTTCAGTTTACACGCTGAAAGGAGGCGTTAACCTGCGCCTTTTTTTTAAAAGCGTACGCTACTCGGAAGATATGGACCTGGATGTAAGCGGCATCCAGGCGCATGTGTTGAAAGATACCGTTATGAATATTCTCAAGACTAACTCTTTTGTGCATTCTC
The DNA here is from genome assembly GCA_020523885.1 of Candidatus Liberimonas magnetica. Lineage (NCBI taxonomy): Bacteria > Pseudomonadati > Elusimicrobiota > Endomicrobiia > Endomicrobiales > Candidatus Liberimonas > Candidatus Liberimonas magnetica. The sequence goes on from JAJAPY010000007.1 coordinate 107,675, forward strand.
TTAAAACTTTCGGTATAGAAAGCGTTATTCCTCCGGATATTGCCAAAGCAAAACAGACGCAAACGACACAACGGTTTAAAATTCACCTTATTACTTCCCGCGGCGAAGATCTGTTTACCAAAATAGAATTTTCACGCAGAGGTACATCCGGCAATGCCATAGTAGAACCGGCTGACGCGGAGGTCTTAAGGGCGTATAAGAGTTCTCCTTTAATAGTACCTCATTACGATACGAACTCGGCTATTCTGCAAAAAATAGGCGCTCTTGCTAACAGGGCCGTTATCCAGGCAAGAGACGTATTTGATCTGCATGTTCTAAGCTCACAGTTTGCCAAGGGGTCTGTTAAAGGTCAAGAGATTGACATACACGTTGCAAAAAAAGCTTATGATAATTTATTTACAATTTCTTTTGAACAGTTTAAGGATGCAGTAGTTGGTTATTTGTCTCATGAGGATCAGGGGGTGTATAGTACCCCCTCAGTTTGGGATGAGATAAAACTTAAAACAGCAAAATTCATAGAGGAAGACATATGCAAAACTTCTCTGTCCTAAAATATATAAAGGAACTTAAACGGCCGGTTTTCACCACATCGGAAATATCTAAATTGTCCGGTAAATCCCTGTCTTCCGTAACCCAGGCCTTGAATTACCTAGTCCGTCAAAAGGCAATAACCAAGATATGCAGAGGTATATGGTCTGAGATAACCGAAAAACCGGTAAGTGCGTATATCGTAATCCCGTTTTTATTTCATACTCAAAGAGCTTATGTTTCATTTACTACAGCGCTTCACCTTTATGGTATAATAGAGCAAATACCACAGGTTATAACCCTTGCATCCACGGCTCATTCTAAAACAATACATACCGGCGTTGGGACATTTTCTGTGCATCAGCTGGCACCGTATTTCTTTGACGGTTTTGAATGGTATAAAGGAACAGGGAGTTTTCTGATAGCTACTCCGGAAAAGGCTATGGTTGATTGCCTTTATATGTCTACCAGGAAAAAAAATCAATTTCAGTATTTTCCCGAACTGAATTTTCCGAAATCGTTTAATTTTAAAATTGCCCAAAAATGGGCTGATAAAATTCGGGATAGAAAAATAAGAAGCCTTGTTTTAGACCGGTTAGAACAGCTGAAGAAACAAAACAAATAAGGCATGTTTAATATAAAAAAATATTTAAAAGCAGAAATTTGTGACATACTTGCGTTTATAATTATTTTACAGGTGAGGATTTTATGTGGTATAATCAATTAAATATGACAAAAGTAATTTGTGGCAGATTTGTGACATACGAGTGGTCATTTCGTGTCATTTTGAGTCATTTCGTGTCAGCTCGTGTCCGATGTGTATTGATTGAAAAATCAACAAAAATGTGAATTTGGAGAGGTGGCCGAGTGGTTGAAGGCGCCGGTCTCGAAAACCGGTATACTTTCGGGTATCGAGGGTTCGAATCCCTCTCTCTCCGTTTAGTTTTTGGTGGATATCTTCAGGGAAAATGCGATTTCTTGACTTAAAGTTTAAAAAGAGTTAAAATCTCACCATAGATGGACCAGATAAATAAAAAAGAAAGGATAATATTTGAACGACGAAGACCGTTCGAATAAATAATTTGATATAATGTTTTAAGATATTGTCAGCGCGGTACGGGCGATGCCGGTTGATATATGCAGAAGGGGGGATGTTTAATAAGGACTTAAAGCGATCCGCGTTATTACATGGACATTAAAACCCCTGACCTTCGTCGGGGAATGAATGCATAATGATGTCGCCCCTAAAGGGATTCCATTAAATTTAATTAAGAAAGTCTCTGTAGACTGCGTTATGAAAGAAGCCTCCGCTGCTTCGATTATGCTCGGCATTCTGAGTGCATCGAAAGGTCCCTGCTGGATGAGGATTTTTCTTAGAAGATAATTAATTTGGTCAAGAAGCCAGGAGATAAAAATCTATGAATAATAGCAACTCAAAAGCACAGGTTTTAATAATAGAGGACGAAAAAGGCATCAGGTCCCTTTTAAGCGCCGAACTGTCAAGAAAGAACTATGAAGTAGATACAGCTTCCGACGGGGAAGAGGGAATAGAAAAGGTAAAAAATAAGAAATATAACCTTGTTATAAGCGATATAATGATGCCCAAGTTGAACGGCCTTGAAGCCCTGAAGATAATCAAAAAAATATCTCCTGAAACAGAAGTTATCATAATAACCGGTTATGCAACAGTAGAGAATGCCATTCAGTCAATGAAAGACGGAGCCTATGATTTTATTCAGAAGCCTTTTGACCTGCAAAAACTTTTTACACTTATAGAAAAAGCACTGGAAAAAGTCGAGCTGAAAGCGCTTGTTGCCATCTATGAAAGCAGTCAGGCTGTTTTTTCAACATTGAAACTCGAAGAACTTTTACCGATGATGATCAAATCATTAAAAGAGCTTTTAAAGGCCGATGAGGTGGCTTTGCTCCTTTTTGACCATCAATCACAGCTTTATCTTGCAGCAGCTTCTTTTCCCTTAACAAAATATTCCGCAAAGGAATTTTATCTTTCTTTAGCGGAAAGGTTAAAATCTTCGATAAAACTTAACAGGTCGCCTATCGTTATAGATGTTTCCACGGATACCGAGTTCATCCTTGAAGGTTCAAAAATAGACGTGGATATAAAATCGCTTGTTGTATGCCCGATAGTTTTAAAAGGGCGAAAATACGGCATATTGTGCGTGGCACGCGAAAAAGAACATTCCGGTTTCGGGGGGCAGGACCTGCGGAACCTGGCAATTTTCACTTCACAGATGTCACAGGCGATAGCGAATACAAAATTATATGAACAACTTGAAATAAAAATATCCGAACTTGAAGAGATAAATAACCAGCTGGCGGAGACAAAAGCAGAGCTCAGTTCTACGCAGAAGCTGGTGGAGAAAAACCGTGTATTTGTTGACATACAAAAGGAAATGAAAGAATCCTTATCCGAGGCTTTAAAGTATATACAGCCCATTTTAAAAGACATCAAAGCTTCCCATGATATTAAAAAGAATGTAATCGGCGTCAAAGAAACGATAATTTCCTGCCACGACAAGATCCTCGCGTTCCTGAAATAGCAATGAAATGATAAAAAAACTGCTTGGCATATTCCTGGTATTTACCGGTATTGTTTCCATTTTACTGGCTGTACTAATACTCGGTTCAAGTATCCTTTTTCCAAAAACAAAAATAATAGACATAACATCCCGGAGGGTCAAGACATATTTAAACCGGGAAATTACAATCGATAAATTATCGTTCAGCGTACTCAGCGGGCTGAAGTTCCACGGGGTAAGACTGTCAAACCATCCGGACTTTTCAAAAGGGGTGTTCTTCGAGGTTAAAAATGCGGAGGCCGGACTTGACCTGCAAAAGTTTTTTAAATACAGGGAAATATACGGCTTTGTTACTATTGACTCGATATATTTTGATATAAGGGAAAAAGAAAGCATCCTTGAAAGTATCGCTAAAAAACCGGGCCGATACCTTGAAAAGAGGAATTTTTTGATCTGCTATTCTTTCCTGCCTTTCCCTGTATCTTCCGTCACTTTTAAGTTTAACGCAGGAAAGATGCATTTCGTGCAGGGCAAATATGCCATAAACCCGGATTTTGACGGGGTTATCGATGTGAAACTGAACAGTTCCGTAAAAAGAATAACTTTTACGGACATTATCGTAAAAGACGACAAAGGCCATTTAAAAATATCCGGTTATCTGGATAATTTTTATGACCCGAAGGACCTTTCGTATGCTTTGAACATAAAAGGCGACAGAGACCTTTTTGACAGGCTGATCAAATTCGTGGCATCCTCTGACCTCAGCTACAAGCCCGGAAAAACCGCTTTTGTAGATATAGAAATAACCGGGAACACACGGGGTATAAAGATCTCCTCAAATGAATCCGGCCCTGCGGGCCTGCGGCTATAGTACCCTGTTCCTGCGCTTTAGGGTATTTGTAATATTCCTGTCTGCCCGCTGCCCGCACACATATTGGACAAAAGAAATATAATTTGCTAAACTCAATTAACAATCTTTTGCTCCCTGAAATTTCAGTGGGGCTAACCTGGCCAGCTGTAGAGCAGACCAGAAATCCTAAAAGGAGGCCGTAGATGACTCATTACGAGACCACGATAATTTTCTCGCCAGAATTACCAGCCGAAAAATTAGATGAACTAGTCGACAAAATCAAGAAAAACGTCGAAAATTCCGAAGGCAAGGTGTTGATCTCAGAAAAGATCGGAAGAAAAAAGCTAGCTTATCCCATCAAGAAATGCCAGGAAGGTTTATATGTTTATTTTGAGCTTAACGGTACAGGCAAGACTATCTCTTCGGTTGAGAACTTTTGCAAGGTAAATGACCAGGTCATTCGCTACTTAACCGTTAAAAAAGCTAAAAAAACGGCGCCGGCTAAAACTGAAGCTCCAAAAACTGAAGCTCCCAAAGCCGAAGCTGTCAAACAAGAAGTTAAGGAGGTAAAAGAAAATGGCGACCAACATGAATCTCCGTCTCCCAGAACAGAATAATGTTATTTTGGTTGGAAGGCTGACCCATGACCCGGAAGTAAGGTTTACTTCCAAGAACCAGACGGTTTGCAGGTTTAACGTAGCCGTGAACAGGCGCTATAAGGATACGAGCGGGAACTGGCAGGACAATGTTTCTTTTATTCCCGTCGTAGTCTGGGGAGAAGCGGCCACGAGGTGCGGCGAGCGTTTAAAGAAAGGTTACCCTGTCCATGTAGAAGGCAGGCTTCAGAGCCGTTCCTGGGAAACTAAAGAAGGCCAGAAAAGGAATTCCCTTGATGTGATAGCAAGAAGAGTCCAGTTCCTGTCTCGTGTTTCAGAAGATACGGAGATAGAGGCAACAGAAGCATCTCCGAGTGTAAATGCAGGTGTTTCTAATGAAGAGGAAATACCGTTTTAAACAACAGCGTTCAGGGTACAGCGTTTAGCGTATAGAAAAAACAAAATCACAATTTATTTTGACTTACCATACGCTCCACGCTATCCGCTAATAATTGGAGGTTTAATAATATGCCAGGAAGACCAGGTGGTAAATATCCAAGCAAAGGTGCACCAAGATTTAATAAGAAAAAAGGCATGATAAAAAAGAAAAAATGCCGTTTCTGTGTAGATAAATCCGATATAGATTATAAGAACATTAATTTATTAAGAGGGTTTGTTACTGAAAGAGGCAAGATACTACCGAGTACGATAACGGGAACATGCGCGACCCATCAGCGCCTGCTGACTACTGCGATCAAGCGCGCCCGCATGCTGGCCTTGATCCCTTTTGCCGCAATATAAAACATCCCGGTAAACGGGAAAAGGTAAATGGTAAACGGTTTTTAAAAAACCATCTACCGTCTACCTTCTACCATTTACCATTCTGGAGGTATAATGAAAGTAATACTGAAGTCTGATATCTTGAATGTCGGAAAACAGGGCGATATAAAAAATCTTTCATCAGGTTATGTCCGCAATTATCTTGTTCCCAAAAATCTGGCTTTGGAAGCCACACCTCAAAACCTGAAGATCTGGGAAAAAGAAAAGGTAAAGCTGGAAAAACAGAAAGAAGAAGTCCTTAAAAAGGCAAGAGAACTGGCGGAAAGAATAGAGAAAACGTCTATAACCATTTCCGTAAAAGTAGGGGAGACCGGAAAGCTTTTCGGTTCGGTCACCAGCGCAGATATAGTCAAGGTCTTGAACGACAACGGTTTTTCGATAGATAAACAAAATGTTTTGATCGAGGAACCTTTTAAAGAAATAGGTGTATACGCAGTAGATGTCAAAGTGCACCCGGAAGTAATAGCCAGGCCGAAAGTCTGGATCGTTGAGGAAAAGGAAGCAACTAAAGAAGAAAAATCGTAATAAATACAGCGTAGAGCGTGGAGCGTATAGCGGATAGAACTTCAGAGTCTTTTCTATACGCTAAACGCTATCCGCTAACCGCTAGTTAAACACATGGCTGAATTAATGGATAAAATACCACCCCAGGCCCTTGAGGCTGAAATGGCAGTTCTTGGTTCTATGCTTATAGAAAAAGAAGCCATAATAAAAGTCCTTGATATCATCACCGACCAGGATTTTTATAAGGAATCGCACCGCCTCATATTCAGGGAGATAAGGGACCTTTATCTGGAAAATCAAGCGGTTGACGCAGTGGTGGTGTCTTCAAAACTCAAAAAAGACAAGCTGCTTAACGATGTAGGCGGGGCCTTCTATATCACGGAACTTATAAACAATGTTTCTACTGCGGCTAACGTCGAACATTATGCCCAGATAGTCAGGGAAAAAGCTATCTTAAGGCAGCTGATAAATACAGGAACGAATATAGTCACTTCTGCATTTAACGAAAAAACCCCTGCCGAAGAAATACTTGATACCGCCGAGCGGCTGTTATTCAGCATAGCAGAGAAGCGTTCGCACGGTTTCTCTCATATAAAGGAATTGACTCATCCTGCCATAGAATACCTGGAAAAACTCCATAAAAACAAGAAAGATGTCCCCGGGTTAAGGACGGGTTTTGCCGAGCTGGACAGTATGACGGCCGGGCTTCAGCCGTCGGAATTGATTCTTCTGGCAGGAAGGCCTTCGATGGGAAAAACAGCCCTGGGGCTTAACATAGTGGAACATGTGGCCCTTGAACAAAAAAAACCTGTAGCCATATTTTCAATAGAAATGTCGAAAGAATCTCTTATGATGCGCCTTATGTGTTCTGCAAGCCGCGTGAATGCGCATAAAGCAAGGACGGGTTATATAGGTACGCGCGATTGGCCGGCACTTACGACAGCTGCTACAAAACTTTCGGAGGCGGATATTTATATTGATGACAGCACGAACCTGAGCATCCTTGAACTTCGTGCAAGGGCAAGGCGCCTTGCAACGGAACTTAAAGTTCAGAAGAAAGAGCTTGCGCTGGTAGTCATTGACTATATTCAGATGATGCGCGGCACAGGCAGGTCTGAATCACGCCAGCAGGAGATGTCCGAGATTTCCCGGTCATTAAAAGGGCTGGCAAGGGACCTTAGGGTCCCTGTTCTTGCGCTGAGCCAGTTATCAAGAAAACCGGAAGAAAAAGGAAGAGGGGAGAAAAAGCCGCAATTATCGGACTTGAGAGAATCCGGCGCCCTGGAACAGGATGCGGATGTGGTGGCATTTATTTACAGGGAAGAATACTACGGCCCTACCGAGGAAAATAAAAATAAAGCGACGATCATACTGGCCAAACAGAGGAACGGGCCTACAGGAGAGCTGGAACTAAACTTTTTCAGGGACTATACCCGTTTTGAGAACCCTGTGAGATATGAAAATTCTGAGAAGATAGCCGTAGAATAAGAGCTAATTCAAAATGCAAATTGCAAAATGCAAAATTGTTGTATCCCGCTGAGGCGGGATTAATTAAAATAAATCCCGCAAAGCGGGACACCTTAATTTTGAATTTTTCATTTTTCACTTTGCATTTAAGTTAGGTAGCCGAAGGCTGCCTAACTTGAGTACGGAGGTATTTTCTTGAGCTGGACCTGCAGCTGGAAACCAAGTAACGACCATATCTATCGGCCGACGTGGATAGAGATAAGCGGTTCTGTTTTTCAAAATAACCTCAAAAGTATATTTTCCTGCCTAAAACCCAAAACAAAATTACTGGCGGTTGTAAAAGCTAATGCCTACGGTCACCTGTCCGCCCCGCTTTCAAAAATCGCTTTGCAGAACGGTGTTTATGCCCTGGGTGTCTCATCCATCGAAGAAGGCATCGCCTTAAGGCAGAACGGCATAAAAGGGAAAATCCTGGTCCTTGGGAGTATTTATCCTCTTAGTAATTTTGCCGTAACTTCCAAATACGGCCTTATCCCTACCATATCAAGCCAGTTAAGCTTACATGAGCTGGCAAGTACGGCAAGAAAATTAAAAAAACGCCTGCCTTTCCACCTGAAAGTAGATACAGGAATGGGGCGCATAGGCATTTCTCCGAAAAATGCAGTAAAACTGCTCGACGAGATAGCTTCCGCTAAAAACGTGTCCCTTGAAGGGATATATACCCATTTTTCAGTTGCAGGTACAAACCAAAAATATACTCTTAAACAATTAAACAGTTTTAAAGCCGTTTTAAAATATGCGAAAAAACTGGGGTTTAATTTTATAGCGCACAGCGCTAATTCGTCCGCCCTATTGAGGAACAGGGCTTTCCATTTAGATATGGCCAGGCCCGGTCTCTTGCTTTACGGCATGTACCCTTTTAAGGGTGCAAGAAAACTTATAAAGCTGTCCCAGGTCCTTTCCTGGAAAACAAAGGTGGTTTTTTTAAAAAGGGTGCCTAAAGGAACTGCAATAAGCTACAGCCGTACTTATATTACAAAAAGGAATTCCGTGATCGCTACTTTGCCTGTCGGTTATGCCGACGGGTACTTAAGAAAGTTCTCGAACAAGGCAGATGTCCTGATAAGAGGCCAAAGGTGCAGGGTCGTAGGCCGTGTTACGATGGATATGATAATGGTTGACGTGACCGTCGTTAAGGGTGCCGGTATAGGCGATGAAGTTGTTTTAATAGGTTCACAGGGCAAAGAAAAGATACGGCCAGAAGAACTTGCGAACATAGCAGGGACAATAAATTATGAAATAACCTGCGGTATAAGCTATCGTGTTCCAAGGATATTAATTTAAAGCATAGGAAATTCAATAACAGAGAGATTGCTTCGTCTTCGGCTCGCACTTCTTGAGTCATTGCGAGAAGCGAAGCGACGAAGCAATCTGCTTTTGGAAAAGAGTAATAAATGAATAACAAAATCCCTGATTATGTGGGTTTATGGTTCTTAGAAACTGCATCTGAATTAGGCAAGGTAGCCAATATTATTTTCGGCACTTTCTACTGGGTATTCCGGGGTGCCATTAATTGGAGGAATACTGTTATTCAGATGGTCGAGGTCGGCTGGGCATCTTTCCCGGTCGTTTTTTTAACCTCTCTTTTTACAGGGATGGTGCTTGCGCTTCAGATGGGTTCATCCATGAAAAATATGTTCAACGAGCCGATCTATCTCGGTTCCATAGTATGCCTTTCCCTTGTGCGGGAATTAGGTCCTGTGTTGACATGCATAGTTATATCAGGAAGGATAGGCGCGGCTATTGCGGCAGAAATAGGGACTATGAGAGTAACTGAACAGATAGACGCCCTGTACACGCTCGGCACTGACCCCGTACGGTACCTTGCAGTACCGCGGTTCCTTGCCTGCATGCTTATGATACCGATACTTGTGATTTTTTCAAATATCATAGGAACTTTTGGCGGGCTTTTGGTGACCATGTATAAATGGAACATCCCGTACACTGTTTATTGGAACGATATAACGGACTATATAAAAATGAGCACTTTTATGCACGGTTTCATTAAAACTTTTATTTTCTCAGGCATAATTGTATTTACTTCATATTACAAAGGAACTACCTGCAGCGGAGGGGCGGAAGGTGTGGGCAGGGCTACTACTAATGCTGTCATGGTCTCGATGGTATTGATCCTGGTTTCCGACTATTTTATTTCTGCGATACTCGTGGCATTAGGCATAGCATAACGGCAAAATATGATAAAAGTAAAAGGTGTTTATAAGAGTTTTGGAAAAAACAATGTGCTTCGCGGCGTTGACCTAGATATACATGATGCAGAGACACTTACGATCATCGGCGGTTCGGGCTGCGGGAAAAGCGTTTTGCTTAAAAATATTATAGGTTTGATAAAACCCGACAAGGGTTCTATACAAGTTGACAACAAAGAAATAACGGGATTGAATGAAGACGATCTTCTTGAAGTACAGAAAAAATTCGGTTACCTGTTCCAGGCTGCGGCGCTCTTTGATTCATTGACGGTAGGAGAGAATGTCGGGTTCGGTTTAAAAAACTTGAGCAGTTTAAGCGATTCTCTTATAGAAACAAGGGTACAGGAATGCCTTGCTCTTGTCGGGCTTAAAGGCATAGAGCACCTAAAACCGGCGGAAATATCCGGCGGTATGAAGAAAAGAGTAGGGCTTGCAAGGGCGATCGCCCATGAACCGAAATATATCCTTTACGACGAGCCTACAACGGGCCTTGACCCCATAATGGCCGACGTGATAAATGACCTTATAATACATCTGCAGAAAGAAATAAAGGTGACTTCTATCGTAGTAACGCATGATATGAAATCCGCGTACAAGGTTTCAAACCGGATAGCCATGCTTTACCAGGGCAAAATAGTGGACAGCGGCACCCCTGACCAGATAAAAAACACTAATGACGCAATCGTGCACCAGTTCGTAGAAGGTTTAAGCAAAGGGCCCATTACCCTTGACCTTGAAAAAACTATTTAACTAAAATTATTATATAACGTTTTTAATTGGAGACTATATGAATCAGGAAACTAAACTAGGGCTTTTCGTGCTTGTCGGTATTATCGCTCTTGCCACTACGATAGTGTTTTTGGGAGATTTTCAGTTCCAAAGGAGCTATTACCTAAATATCCTTTTTAACGACATAGCCGGCCTGCCTGCAAAAGCAAAGGTCAAGATATCTGGCGTTGAAGTCGGGGCCGTAAAAGACATAACTTTAGCGGAGAACAAGGCAAAAGTCACAGTATGGATCAAAAAAGATATAGTAATCCACGCTGACTGCCGTGCGAGCATCGTAGCTACAGGGCTTATAGGCTCAAAGTACCTTGAGCTTACCACAGGAGACCCGAATACCCCTATTCTTAAGGACGGGGATACAATTGTGGGAGTAACTCCGCTCTCTTTTGACAAGATAGTTGAAACCGCTATGGAACAGCTCCACGAAATACTAAACGCTTTTAAAGGCACCGGAGGAAGGAGTTTGGGCCAAAACCTGTCGGAGACGCTTGATAATTTAAGGAAAGTATCCGAATCGCTCCGGGTTGCTTTGTACGACCAGGAGGACAGGGTTAACAGGATAGTCTCGAACATCGACAATTTCACCGGAGATCTGGCTGATATAACAGGCGATAATAAGGAAAACCTGAAATCAGCTTTAGCAAACATAAAAAGTGCCTCAGAGAAACTGGACAGGCTTTTGGCAGGATTGGATAAAGGCGAAGGGACTATCGGAAAACTTATGGCTGATAAGGAGATGGGAGAAGACCTGAAGGCTACTTTCAACGACCTCAAAGAGACGACAAAAGAAGCTAAAAGGGCGCTGCGGCGCATTAATTATATCGAAACTCAATGGGATTACGAACTGCGGTACGATTCAAGGTATTCCGTTGCAAAAAGCGATATAGGTTTAAGGTTTAACCCAAGCCCCGGGAAGTTCTATTATATAGGCGCTTCAAATGTAGGCGAAGCAAGTCTCGGGGATAATAACCCGGAAGAGTATAATACCATCAATCTGCTTATAGGAAAAAGTTTCGGGCCTACGACACTTTACGGAGGGATAATCCGCAAGAAAGCCGGTTTAGGTGTAAAAGTAAAACCTTTCTGGAACTGGCAGCCTCTTAAGAAACTGGAGATCACTGTTGAAGGGTATGACTTTGCAAGAAAGGTCCCGGTAAACTCGGCTAATGCCAACGTCGGAATGAGGTACCCCGTAACCAAGTGGGCCTATGTAGGCACTCAGCTGGAAGACCCTTCGTCCCGCTCAAGCGTTAACACTTATGTTAACTTTGTGATCCGCGACGACGACCTGGGATACCTGCTGGGGCTGGTGGGATTGGCAAGGCCGTAATGACAATGTAAAATGCAAACTGAAAAATGAAAAATTTAGGTATTTTTATAATAAATAAAATAGTATACCTTTGGCAAGCACAATAATTTTGCATTTTGCAATTTTCAATTTGCAATGAATCAGTTAACTATATGGTTAAATCAAAGATAAAAACAGTGTTCCGGTGCCAGGAGTGCGGGTATACAAGCCCTAAATGGCTTGGCAGGTGCCCGGACTGCGACGCGTGGAACACTATGATTGAAGAGAAGGAAACCAGCCTTGCATCTTCTTTGAACATCAGAAACCTTACGGATTTTTCATCCGAGGTTTCAAAGCTTCAGGATATTTCTGTCGAAAACAGCGAAAGGCTCAAAACCGGTATCTCCGAATTTGACAGGATACTGGGCGGAGGCGTGGTGCCGGGCTCGGTCGTGCTCCTGGGCGGAGCTCCGGGTATAGGCAAATCCACTCTGATGCTTCAGGTTTCTGCGGTCCTTGGTTCAAAAGCATCTTTAAAAGTCCTCTATGTGTCAGGAGAAGAGTCGCTGTCCCAGGTAAAAGCAAGGGCGGACAGGCTTAAATTAAAAGCTGACAACCTCTACACGGTTTCAGAAACTAACCTTGAAAACATACTTGAAGATATAAAAAAACTCGGGCCCAATATCGTTGTTATAGATTCGATACAGACTACCTACCGCGTTGATGTTACAAGCGCTCCGGGTTCTGTCAGCCAGGTAAGGGAATGCGCGGCTGAGTTCTTGCGTCTTGCCAAATCAAAAAATATCACGGTATTTTTGCTCGGCCATGTTACAAAAGAAGGGTCTATTGCAGGCCCAAGGGTCCTAGAGCATATAGTTGATACTGTGCTCTACTTTGACACGGAAAAACAGGAAGTTTATAGGATCTTAAGGGCGTACAAGAACAGGTTCGGCCCTACTAGCGAAATAGGCGTTTTTGAAATGAAAAGCGAGGGGTTGGCCGAGGTAACGAACCCGTCTTTGATGTTCTTAAATGAAAGGTCAACAGATGCACCGGGCAATGTAGTGGTATCGACCATAGAAGGGACAAGGCCCATACTTCTTGAAGTGCAGTCGCTTGTCACAAGGACGAGTTTCGGGCTCCCCAGAAGAATGGTGACAGGCTACGACCTGAACAGGGTGATACTTTTAATAGCTGTCCTTGAAAAAAGGGTTGGGCTGCACCTTGAATCGCAGGATGTTTTCGTAAATGTAGTGGGCGGAGTGAAGATAAAAGAAACAGGCGTTGACCTGGGCATACTGTGCTCTATAGCTTCGGGTCACCTTAACTTTGTCTGTTTAAAAGATACTATAATCCTCGGCGAAGTCGGTCTTTCAGGAGAGGTGCGTTCCATATACAATTTGTCCGAACGTCTCCTTGAAGCCGAAAAACTGGGGCTTTTAAAAGCTATAATCCCAAAAAGCAACATGAACGGTTTGAAACATAAAGGAAAGATAAAAATTATCGGTGTCGAGAACGTTAAAGAAGCTATTGAACAAATTAAATAAAAGCGGATAGCGTTTAGCGTAGAGCGTATAGGAACAGCAAAATCTTTAAAGGTTTTGATTTTCTATACGCTATACGCTATACGCTCTGCGCTAAAGAGGTGTTTTAATGATTCGTTATATCACAAGCGGGGAATCGCACGGGAAACAGCTTACTGTAATTATTGACGGGGTGCCTGCAGGGCTTTCATTAAAACTTTCAGATATAAATAATGACCTTGTAAGAAGGCAGTCTGGTTTTGGGAGAGGTATGCGTTCGACAAGCATTGAGAAAGACAATGTGGAGATAGTCTCAGGAGTCAGGTGGGGGCAGACTATAGGTTCTCCCATTACCCTTGTCATTAAAAACGTGGATTGGGAAAATAACAAAACCCTTATGTCCGATAACCCGGATGCTGTTGATGAGAATACATTTCTTTTTAAGGCCCGTCCCGGGCATGCGGACCTGGCCGGGGTGCTCAAATTCGACAGAAAGGATATAAGGGATATTTTAGAGCGTGCATCAGCAAGGGAAACCGCAGCCAGGGTAGCGGCAGGTGCAGTATTTAAAAAATTTCTGGCGGAGTTCGGCATAATCGTTTATTCCTTTACAAGAGAGATAGGGGGGATAAAAGCAGGGTTAAAGAACGCTTTTAACCTTAACTCTGTATCCCATATAGAAAGATCGTTGGTACGCACTCCCGACCCAAAAGCCGAAAAAGAGATGGTTGCATTGATAGAGCAGGTCAAAAAAGACGGCGACAGTGTCGGCGGGGTATTTACTGTAGTTGCAAAGTGTATCCCGGCCGGGCTTGGAAGCCATACCCAGTGGGACCTAAAACTGGATGCAAAAATAGCTCAGAGCCTGATGTCCATACAGGCTGTAAAAGGTGTGGAGTTCGGCATCGGCTGCGAGTTCGCACAGAGGCTTGGTTCAAAGGCTCACGATGAAATATTCTACTCAAAGCCGAAAGGCTTCCACAGACTGACGAACAATGCAGGCGGGTTTGAAGGCGGCATGACAAACGGCGAGGACGTAGTTGTAAGCTGTACGGTCAAAGCTATACCGTCGTTAAAGAAACCTCTGAGGTCCGTAAATATTTCAACTAAAAAAGCCGAGCTTGCAGAGGCAGTAAGAAGCGATTTTTGCGTTGTCCCGTCCGCAGGTGTTGTAGGCGAGTCCGCTTTATCCTATGAGCTTGCTAAAGCTGTGAAAGAAAAATTCGGCGGCGATTCCATAAAAGAAATGGACCGCAATTTCAGAAGCTATTTAAAACAGATCAAGGATTACTAAACCGAAATTCCACCGCGTAGGTGGAACATGGTTACCGGTTGGTAAAAAATATTATGAACATTGTACTTACTGGTTTTATGGGAACTGGAAAATCCGCGGCTGGGAAACTGCTTGCAAAGCGGCTTAAATGGCAGTATTTAGATACGGATGAAATGATAGAAAAAGACATAAATGTAAAGATATCCGATATATTCAAGTATCACGGCGAAGCCCGGTTCAGGGAATTAGAATCAAAAGCGATAAAACTCATAGGCCTGCTTGATAAAGCCGTTATAGCCTGCGGCGGGGGAGTTGTTTTAAAGGCCCAGAACATGGACGAGCTTGAAAAAAACGGAGTAGTAGTATGCCTCAGCGCAAGCCCTGAAAAAATACTTGAACGGACCAAGGACAACGATGACAGGCCTCTTCTTAAAACCCCTGACCCTCTTTCCAAAATCAAAGAACTCCTAAAAATCCGTGCCCCTTTCTATAAACGCTGCAGTTTTTCCGTAGATACAGATAACCTCTCCGTTGAACAAGTCGTAGATAATATATTAAATAATCCTACAATTAAAGATAAATTAATGAAGGACAACGTTGTTTGATAGTACGATATACGAAACTATTTTTCAGCATAAACTATATATTTACGAAATGCTGAAAAAAATGAAGTAACAGATCAATCGGTAAATAAAGGAGTAAACATGAATTTAAATCCAGGCAGGTACATCGTTGACAAAGAATTCCAGTATTCATACATTTTTAGAAGCCTTTTACTGCTTTTCTTTGTAATGTTTTCTACGTTCGCAATAATAATTGTCTGGAACAATTTTAAATTTTATCAGGGTTACCTTTTAAACCCGCCGTCCGGGGAGCAGGTCACAGCCTGGGCTAAAGCGAACAACGTCCCGACCGACAGTATCGAGGCAGCATTCCAGTACTATGTGCAGGCAAAACCGTACCGTTTTTACGAGATAATTATCGTGCCTGTTCTGATAATTTTTGCGGTGAACGCGGTCGTCATTGCTATAGCGAGTCTCTATATCTCATATAAAATAGCCGTACCTCTCCATGAGCTCAAGATTGCCCTCAGGAAAAAAGTGGAGACCGGTAATTTCGAAAAACAGCTTACTGTGCGAAAGGGAGACCCTTTCCATGAGCTTACAAGTATCGCAAACCTGGCGTTTTTCGTTGCCGTTCACCCTGCACTTAAGCCATTTGCAAAAACTGATGAAACTGGTTCCGGGACGTAAACGTGCCGTTCGAAACTTTGGCAGGAATGGGCTACCGGTATTCCAAAAGAATGATCTTTGGTTTTGACCTGCAATATGCCAGGTTCCGCGGAGATGAAGTCCTTATAGGTTCAGGCCTGACCCCTGCGTATGATGATTATAAAGTTGCACGCAGCGCCTATTTGAGCCCGCACTTTGGAGCGGAATACAAAACTTCACTGTTTAAAAGGGTCCTATTTTTGCGGGGTGGGTACTACTACCAGCCGAACATATTTGAGGGTCTGTCTTCAAGGTACCACCTGACTTACAGTTTATCCTGGAGCCTTATAAAAATGCCCAGGTTCATGTTTTTAGGAGACCTGGACATCGGGTTCAGCAACGATATAGCGGATAAATACAGCGTAAGCTCGATTACCTTAGACGGCAATTTTTAATTTTAGAGATACATTATAATTAGTACAGGTTAGTGCATTTATGGTAAAAACTTTGGTTAAACCTACTCCTGCTTTTTAGATAGGATTTCCATCACAGAATCGAGGTTTACGTCGGTATCTACGCAGCCGTCTTTAGACAGAGGTACAAATTGAACGGTTATGTTGTTTTTCTCACAGAGTTCCATTCCTTCGCTTCCTTCATAGAAACACGCAACGCCGACTATGGCTTCAGGTTTTAATTCTAAAACTAGCTTCTCAACTATCCTTCCGCCTTTTAGTATGAATAACCCCTTATAGCCGAGTTCTTTGGATTTCTTGGAGATACTGCCTATTTTGCAGCCGCCGCATTCCGAGCATATATAGTACCCGCCTTCTTCTTTTGCTTTGCAAACTTTTACGTTTCTCATGCATTGAGGCACGAATATTAAGCGTTCGCCAAAAGGAACAGAGATAAACTTGGCAGAATTTGATTTGTTTTTCTTTGCGGTTATTTTTTTATAGGTTTCTTCTTTTAATTTAGAAGGTTTTAAACATTCGAACATACCCTAACTTTATCAAAAAATGACGGAAAAATCAAATTGCTTTTTTGAGGCGTTTTTTATATAATATCAGGCAATATGAAGTTAATAAACGTCAGGCTGAAAGAACGGACTTATCCTATTTTAATAAATCGAAAGTTGAAAAACCTGGGTAGTTACCTTAAAAACAAAAACTATACCCGAAAGGTCCTGGTGGTTACAAACCCGAAGGTAAAAAAGCTTTATTTTGCAGAGCTTGATAATAGCCTTAAAAAAGCTGGTTTTAAGGTTTATTCGGCCATTTTACCCGACGGGGAAAGGTACAAAACCCTTGGAACGGTAAATAAAATATATATTAAAGCGATAAAGGCCGGCATTGACAGGGCCACCCCTGTTATAGCTCTTGGCGGAGGCGTGATCGGCGATATAGCGGGTTTTTTTGCCTCCACTTTCTTACGGGGTATTCCATTTATACAGGTGCCGACAACTCTGCTTGCAATGGTTGATTCTTCGGTCGGAGGAAAAACCGGAGTTGACTTAAAAGAAGGGAAGAATCTCGTAGGCACGTTCTACCAGCCTGATCTGGTGTGGATAGATATCTCTACTTTAAAGACACTGCCTCTTGCAGAGATGAAGAACGGCATGGCGGAAGTCATCAAATACGGGGTCATTAAGGACGGTACTTTTTTTAAATACCTGAACGAGCATATACAAAATATCTACGAGATAGAAAATTCAAAATATGAAGCGATAATCGCAAAATGCTGTTCGATAAAGGCCAGGATCGTTGAATCCGACGAGAAGGAAAAAAAAGGCATTCGCGAGGTGCTGAATTTCGGCCATACTTTCGGCCATGCAATAGAAACCTTGAGCGGATATAAGGTTTACAAACACGGCCAGGCAGTGGCGATAGGCATGAACATGGCCGGCAACCTTGCAGTCAGCCTGGGTGTTTTAAGTGAGGTAGACAGGATAAGAATAAAAAATATACTGGTTTCTGCAAAGCTTCCTGTAGGTATGAAAGAAAGATATTCGTTCAAACAGATCCTGCCGGTGCTCATGCGCGATAAAAAAGTTAAGAGAGGCAATCTGAGATTCGTCCTGCCGAAAAAACTCGGAAGTGTGTTCGTCCACAAAGGAGTGCCCCTTAAAGTTGTCAGAGATATACTTTCTTTAAAAGGGTAAATTAATAATAGGAGATGAAATAAATGAAAATACTTGTTATAAACGGCCCGAACTTGAATTTGCTCGGAGAAAGAGAACCGGATATTTACGGAAAGATAACGCTCGATAAGATAAACGGCGAAATGACTGCCCTGGCCAATGAATTAAAGATAGAACTTGAATTCTTTCAGTCAAATCACGAAGGAGAAATAGTAGACATTATCGGTAAAGCGAGAAAAGATTTTAAGGCGATCATAATGAACCCTGCTGCATATACCCATACTTCAGTCGCTATAAGGGATGCCGTAAGTTCTTGCGCTCTGCCTGTTATTGAAGTGCATATTTCAAACATCTATGCAAGGGAAGAATTCCGCCATAAATCGTTGATAGCCCCTGTATGCAAAGGCCAGATATCAGGTTTTGGGTTAACCAGTTACTTATTGGCTCTTCGGGCGGTCAAAGAATTAATACAATAATTCATCAATTAATTCGGCAAATAAGACACCCTATATTTTAATAGGGTGTTTTTGTGTAATATATAATGATAAAAAGAATAGAAAACTTAATTGCAAGAACGAACGGCATGCCAAGCCTAATAACCAGGGGCCCGGACCTGTTTTACCTGACAGGCATAAATCTGGACGGCTACTGGCTTTTGTTGGCCAAAAAAGAAGTTTTTGTCCTTACATCAGAAATGCTTGCAGGACAGTTAAAAGAGGCTTTACCGGATTTTTCGGTTATTGCAGGCAATAATTTGTTTGAATTATTAATCAATTTGTGTAAAAAGAACAGGTCGAAAAAATTAGGGGTTTCTTTAAATGAAATAAGTTATGCTTTAGGAAAAAAACTTGGCAAATCGATACAATTGGACGATATTTCCGGGCTGCTTAATGATCTAAGAGTAATAAAAGATGAAAATGAAATAAAAAACATAAAAATATCGTGCCGTATAGCTTATTTGGCTGCAAAGTATGCTCAAAAGTTCATAAAACCCGGAAACACCGAGATTGAAATTTATTACAAAATTGAAGAGTTTTTTTCAAAAAATCATGTCAAACAATCGTTCCCAACGATCGTTGCATCCGGGCCTAACAGCTCTTTGCCTCATCATATAACTTCATATAGGAAAATCAGAAGAAATGATGTAGTTTTATTAGATCTGGGCTGTATATATAAAGGGTATTGTTCTGACTTGACAAGGACATTTTATTTAGGTAAAATCAACAAATCTCAAAAAGACGTTTACGGGTTAGTAAAGAAAGCAAAAGACACGGCTCTAAAATCTATTAAAAGCGGAGTAGAGTCAAGTAAAATAGATATGGCAGCAAGAAACGTGATAAAGCATGGCGGATATGGAGACAACTTTATCCATTCAACCGGACACGGAGTGGGTATAGAAGTGCATGAACCGCCAAGACTTAGCAGTAAAGATAAAACAGTACTTAAAAACGGTATGGTAGTAACGGTCGAGCCCGGGATCTACCTGAAAGGCGAATTCGGGGTCAGGCTTGAGGATACTATTTTAGTGACAAGAAAAGGATATAAGGTCTTAACGGACTAAGGGAAGGATTAAAAAATGATTTCGACGAGTGACATAAAGAACGGAGCCAACATTTTTGTGGAAAAACAGCCTTGCACGGTGATATGGTTTCAGCACCACAAACCCGGCAAAGGCGGAGCTATGCTAAGGACAAAGCTGAAAAACCTGCGCACAGGAGCTATCGTAGAGCGGACATTTAAATCCGGTGAAAGGTTTGATGAGGTAGATGTTGAACAGCGAAAAAAACAGTATTTGTATGCGGATAATGATAATTTTTATTTCATGGATGCTGAAACCTACGAACAAATAGGTTTTCCTAAAGAAAAAATGAAGCTGGAAGGCTCGTATTTAACAGAAAATCTTGAAGTGACCGCATTATATCTTGAAGGAGAGCTTGTAAATATAACTCTTCCGCTGTCCGTTGTGCTTACAGTTACAGGCACGGTGGTAGGGGCTAAAGGAGATACTGTCTCGGGCGCTACTAAACCAGCAACCGTTGAAACAGGCTTAGAAGTGATGGTCCCCTTGTTCATCAAAGAAGGCGATAAAATAAGGGTTGATACAAGGACCGGCGAGTATCTTGAAAGAGCGTAATAATTTTATTAGGTAAACGGGAAACGGTAAAAGGTAGACGGATTATTTGAGGGGTAAATATGGATCAAAAAGAAATAAAACAATTTTTAGTATCGTTCAAGAACACCGACCTGGAAGAAGTACGCTTTGAATCCGACGATCTGAAAATTTATTTTAGGAAAGGCGAGCCTGAAGTCATAGAACCAAAGGTAAAGGCCGAAGAAAAAAAAGAAATTACAGAAGAAGAAATAAAAGTCATACCTATCAAATCTCCCATGGTCGGCACTTTTTTTAGCTCCGAATCGAATGACCACCCGCCGTTTGTCATAGAGGGCAACCATGTCAAGCCGGGGCAGAAGATAGGGATAATCGAAGCGATGAAGATAATGAAGGACGTAAATTCGAATCTAGGCGGCAAGATAGTAAAGGTATTTGTAAAAGACAGGCAGCCGGTCGAATACGGCCAGGAATTGTTTTTAGTCGATACGGAGGACGTAAAATAATAGATATAAAAATTAAAAATTAAAGATGTAATTATAAACGTAACCTGTAATTCATAACCCGAAATCCCTTTTTGCGGGTTACGGGTTACGGGTAGCGGGTAGCGAGGAATAATATGTTCAATAAAATTTTGATCGCAAATAGAGGCGAGATAGCCTGCAGGATAATTCACGCCTGTAAGGAACTCGGGATAAAGACAGTTGCCGTCCATTCCGAAGCAGATAAGGATTGCCTGC
This sequence comes from Candidatus Liberimonas magnetica, assembly GCA_020523885.1. Taxonomy (NCBI): domain Bacteria; kingdom Pseudomonadati; phylum Elusimicrobiota; class Endomicrobiia; order Endomicrobiales; genus Candidatus Liberimonas; species Candidatus Liberimonas magnetica. The sequence goes on from JAJAPY010000007.1 coordinate 128,335, forward strand.
ATGTAAAGCTTTCCGATGAATCCATCTGCATAGGCCCGGGGCCTGCAAGGGAAAGCTACCTGAACATTCCGAGCATAATATCTGCGGCCGAGATATCAGGTTCGGACGCTATCCATCCGGGTTACGGTTTTTTGGCTGAGAATACGTATTTTGCCGATGTCTGCGAGTCGTGCGGTATAAAGTTCATAGGGCCCAGCAAGGAATCAATAGAAAAAATGGGCGATAAGGTACAGGCTCGTAAACTAATGGCAAAAGCAGGGGTCCCTATAATACCCGGTTACGACGGCCCTATATCGGTTGATGACCCGGACCTTGCCAAGATAGCAAAAAAGATAGGGTACCCGGTCATAGTAAAAGCTTCTGCCGGCGGCGGCGGAAAAGGGATGAGGGTAGTCCAATCTGAGGACGCCTTAAAAAATGCTATAGCCATGGCGCAGACCGAAGCAAAAGCAGCTTTTAATAATGACAATGTTTACATTGAAAAATATATAGAAGAACCCCGGCATATAGAATTCCAGATACTGGGCGATTCTAACGGCAAAGTCGTTTACCTGCCTGAGCGCGATTGTTCTATCCAGAGGCGGCACCAGAAGCTTGTCGAGGAGAGCCCGTCGCCTTTTATCAGTACGTCTCTGCGCAAAAAAATGGGCAAGGCAGCCCGCCATGCTGCCGAAGCCGTAGATTATGTTACTGTAGGGACCATAGAGTTCCTTGTAGACAAGCACGAACACTTTTATTTCATGGAAATGAACACACGCATACAGGTAGAACACCCGGTAACTGAGATGGTAACAGGCATTGACCTTGTCAAAGAACAGATACGCCTTGCTGCGGGCGAGCGCCTGAAATATGATTCCGATGACATCGATATACTCGGCCATGCGATCGAGTGCAGGATTAATGCGGAGGACCCGGACAAAGATTTTATACCCTGCCCGGGAAAGATCGAGCGGTTTATAGCGCCCGGCGGACCAGGTACAAGGATAGAGACGCACCTTTATTCAGGTTATACCATACCTCCTTTTTACGACAGCCTTATAGCAAAGGTCATAGCTCTTGGTTCTAACAGAAAAGAGGCGATAGCAAGGATGACAAGGATCCTTGACGAGATAATTTTAGAAGGCGTGAAAAACACCATTTCTTTGCAGAAAAAAATCATGAGGAACGAAGCTTTTGAAAAAGCGGAAGTCTGCACTGATTTTCTGCCCAAAAATATATTTAACAAAAAATAAAAACTGGATAAATGGTAGACGGTAGATGGCAAACGGGGAAACAATATGAAAGAAAAAATAGCAAAATTAATCAGCGACAGTATAGAGGCAAAACAAAAAATGTTGTCGGCCGAACAAGTCCTAGTTATAGAGGGCATCGCAAATAAGCTTATTGGTGCTTACCGCTCATGCAAGAAAATGGTCGCTTTCGGGAACGGCGGTTCTGCCAGCGATGCGGCGCATTTTGCCGGTGAAATGGTCTCCCGTTTTGAGAAAGACCGCAGGGCCCTTCCTGCCATAGCCTTTACTACGAATATGTCTACGATAACTTCTATAGGCAACGATTACAGTTATGAGAATATATTTTCAAGACAGGTTGAAGCTTTGGTCCAGGAAGGCGATGTGGTAATCGCTATATCAACAAGCGGCAGCTCTCCCAATGTGCTCAAGGCCGTGGAAGAAGCAAAAAAGCTTAAGGCAGTAACCGTAGGTTTTACAGGGGCAAAAGACTGCAAGCTGAAAAAAGTAACAGACTTATGTTTCTGTGCTCCAAGCACAGTTACCGGAAGGATACAGGAATGTCACATTCTTGCTATTCATATAATCTGCGCTTTGGTAGAGGAGAGTCTTTTTGGCAAAAAATAGCCCTTCTAAAGTCCGATCAAGAAAATCGTTAAAACAAACACTCATACGTTTAAAGAACAAAGGGAAAAAAATTGTTTTTACTAACGGTTGTTTTGACCTTTTACACCTCGGGCATATAAAGCTTTTTAAAAAAGCAAAAACTCTGGGCGATATCCTGGTGATAGGGCTTAATTCCGATTCCTCTTTAAAGAAACTGAAAGGCCCTTTGCGGCCTCTTGTAAAGGAAGGAGCAAGGGCGCAGGTTTTGGCCTGCCTTGAACCGGTTGATTACATAACGATTTTTGGCGAAGAGACGCCGGAAAAACTTATTATGGAATTAAAACCGGACGTCCTGGTCAAAGGTGGAGATTATAGGTTAAATGAAATAGCCGGAAGGCAATACGTTAAAAAGGTCTACATTTTCCCTGTTATTAAAGGGTATTCAACGACAAGTTTAATAAAGAAAATAGTAAAGGTCTATGGCAACAAATAAAATGCAAAATGCAAAATGCAAAATGCAAAATGAACTGCGTTTGATAGATGCGAATTTAAACAGGTGCAGGGAAGGCTTAAGAGTTATTGAAGATACCTTGCGTTTTATTTTAGATGACGGCAAACTCTATAAAAAAGTAAGGTCTTTGCGCCACAAACTGGAAACAGGTACGAAAAAGCTTTATCCGGAACTGATCTCAAACAGGGACAGTTCTAGAGATGCCGGACGCAGTATTAAAGAAGGCAGAAGAGGAAGCATTAAGGGTATCCTTATAGCGAACTTCAAGCGCAGCCAGGAATCCCTTAGGGTCCTTGAAGAATACAGCCGTTTAATAGCGTCCGGGGCAGGAAGAAGTTTTAAGGAAATCAGGTACAGTGTCTACGATATAGAAAAAAAAGCCCTTACGGATATGAAATAATGACTATCTTAGAGTTACTCAAAAAAAATAAGGTTGATGATTGTATAAAGACCGTAGCGCAGAAAGAAGGTCTGCCGGAACAGACTATAGTTGACGGGCTTGTAAAAGGAGAGATAGTAATCCCAAAGAATATAAACAGGCAGATAAAAAAACTCTGCGGGATAGGTAAAGGGCTTAAAACAAAGGTCAATGCGAACATAGGAACTTCACCAGAACGTATCTCGGTAGATGAAGAGATGCAAAAACTTGATGCCGCGATCAGCGCAGGGGCTGATACCATAATGGACCTTTCAACCGGAGGGAACTTAAGGAAGATAAGAAAAACTATCCTTGAAAACTGCCCGGTCCCGTTGGGGACGGTCCCTATCTATCAGGTTGCCTGCCAGACAGTCGAGAAAGGCAAAAATATAACAAAGATGGAAAAAGGCGTTCTTTTTGACGTGATAGAAGAACAGGCACAGGAAGGCGTAGATTTCATGACTGTTCACTGCGGTGTCACAAAAGAAAGCGTAAGTTACTTAAAAAATAAAAAAAGGATAGCAGGCATAGTTTCAAGGGGCGGCGCTTTTCTTGCAAAATGGATAGGGGCAAATAACAGGGAAAATCCGTTATATGAAGATTTTGACAGGCTGCTTTCTATAGCAAAAAAATATGATGTCACTCTAAGCCTTGGGGACGGACTGAGGCCTGGGTGCCTGGCGGACGCGTCCGATAAAGCTCAGATGGCAGAGTTAAAGATATTGGGAGAACTTGTCTTGCGGTGCAGGAAAGCTGCTGTCCAGTCCATGGTTGAAGGTCCCGGGCATATGCCTCTAGGCCAGATACAGGGGCATGTAAAAGAGGCAAAAAAACTTATTTTTGATGCTCCATACTATCTCTTGGGCCCTCTTGTTACGGATGTTGCTGCAGGCTATGACCATATAACCTCTGCCATCGGCGGAGCAATAGCGGCGTCTTCCGGAGCTGATTTTTTGTGTTATGTAACCCCGTCGGAACATTTGAGGCTCCCGGATAAAAGCGACGTTTATCAGGGTGTTATGGCCTCAAGGATTGCAGGGCATGCCGCTGACATCGCAAAAGGCATTAAAGGCGCAAGGGCATGGGATGACGAGTTCTCCAGAAACCGCAAGAGCCTGAATTGGGAAAAGCAGGAAGAAATGGCGTTGGACCCGGAGAAATTCAAAGCCGAAAGAAGTAAAATGCTTCCGAAAGATCCGAAAGTTTGCACAATGTGCGGCGAGTTTTGCGCTATGAAGGATTGAATTCGGGATAAAAATTTTATTCTCGCTTGTTGGAATAAATATAAAGGAAAAATTATATGAAAATTGCTTGTTTGGACCTTGAAGGGGTTTTGGTGCCTGAAATATGGATAGCTGTTTCAGAGAAAACTAAGATAACGGCTTTGAGGGCAACGACCAGGGATATTTCGGATTATGATGTCCTAATGCGGCAGCGATTGAAGTTATTAAAAGAAAATAATCTGAGTCTAAAGGCTATTCAGGAAGTGATCGGGCAGTTAAAGCCTCTTGACGGAGCTCTTGATTTTCTTAATTGGCTCAGAGAACGTTTTCAGGTGGCTATTTTGTCCGATACTTTCGATGAATTTGCTATGCCTCTAATGCGCCAGCTCGGTTATCCTATGCTTCTATGCCATCGTCTTGAAATTGATAAGAACGGGATGGTTACAGGCTATAAATTAAGGCAAAAAGAAGCAAAACGCGAGTCTGTCAGAGCTTTTAAGGCCCTTAATTACCAGGTGGTCGCGGTTGGTGATTCCTATAACGATACCCTGATGCTTTCGGAAGCGCATACCGGGATTTTGTTCAAGCCGCCGCAGAATGTAATAGATGATTTTCCTCAGTTTCCGGTAACGCGGAATTATGCTGAATTAAAAGATGTGTTGTTAAAAATGGTTTAAACTGAAAAAATAAAAAGGCACTAAAATGAAAAAATTTGTGGTAATGAAATTCGGCGGTTCGTCTGTCGCCGATGCCGAAAAAATAAAAAATGTTGCAAGGAAAGTCGTAAATAAAGAAAAAGAAGGGAATAAAGTTGTTGTAGTGGTTTCTGCCCCCGGGGATATGACTGACGACCTTATAGCCCTGGCTGAAGGCATAACCAAAGACCCGGACGCAAGAGAGCTTGACATGCTTCTTGCCACCGGAGAACAGGCTTCTATAGCTCTTTTGTCGATGGCGATAAAAGACATTGGGTGGAAAGCGATTTCTTTGACGGGGCCGCAGGCAGGCATATATGCTGACACGACTTATACAAAAGCCAGGATAACAAAAATAGTGCCTACCAAAGTCCACAATGAGCTGAACAAGGGGAATATCGTGATTGTCGCAGGTTTTCAGGGATTGAACCCCAATGACGATATTACAACTCTGGGCCGCGGCGGGTCAGACCTTACAGCGGTTGCGCTTGCTGCAGCACTGAAAGCGGACCTATGCGAGATCTATACTGATGTAGACGGCGTTTATACTACCGATCCCAGGCTTGTTAAAGAAGCCATGAAAATAGATTATATATCTTATGAAGAGATGCTTGAAATGGCCGGTTCCGGCGCGCAGGTAATGCAGGCACGGAGCATAGAAGTGGCAAAAAAGTTCAATGTCGAGATACATGTGCGTTGTACTTTTAATGATAATCAGGGAACTATAATCACAGATGAAGCAAAAATTAATTCCGGGGAGGCTGCCTCATCGGCAGCCCGCCGGAGAGGTGGGAAAAAAATGGAAGAAGTAGTCGTATCAAGCGTGACTTATGACAAAAATCAGGTTAAATTCGCCATCCTTGGAGTCCCGGATAAACCCGGTATAGCGGCCCAGGTTTTCGGAAGTCTTGCGAACGCGGGCATTAACGTGGATATGATCATCCAATCTGCACCTAGGGAAAAATATAACGATATATCTTTTACCGTATCAAGGAGCGATATCAGGAAAGCCCGTGCAGTCATAGGGAAAGTCAAGCGTAAACTTGACGCCGAGGAAGTTATTTACGACGACAAGATAGCGAAAGTCTCTATTGTCGGGGTCGGGATGCGGAGCTATCCCGGGGTCGCGTCCAAGATGTTCAAGACCTTGTCAAAAAACAATATAAATATAGACATGATATCTACGAGCGAAATAAAGATATCATGCGTGATTAAAGAAGCACAGGTCAATGAGGCCGTTGTTGCCCTTCACAAAGCATTCGGCCTTGGATCAAAATAAAGGCTTCATTGCAAATTGAAAAATGCAAATTGCAAATTGCAAAATAAGAAGGTAATTTTTCATTTTACAATTTACATTTTGCAATTCCGCTTTAGCGGGTTAGAGGTTATATGAAGATAGAATTATTTGACACTACTTTAAGGGATGGCTCCCAGGGAGCGGGCATCTGGTTCTCTCTGGAAGACAAGGTCAAGATAGCAAAGGCCCTTGCTAATATGGGTGTAAGCTATATCGAAGGCGGCTGGCCCGGATCAAACCCGAAAGATGAGGATTTTTTTAAACAAGCTCTTGAACTAAACTTGAAAAAAGCAAAGATCGTAGCATTCGGCTCTACCAGGCATAAAGACAAAAAAGCGCACCAGGACCCGAATTTATCGACCCTTGTGAACTCAAAAGTCAAAGTCGCCTGCATTTTCGGGAAATCCTGGGACATGCAGGTAACCCAGGCCTTAAGGGCTTCCCTTGAAGAAAACCTTAAAATGATATATGACAGTGTGGCTTTCTTAAAGTCAAAAAAGCTGCAGGTGATCTATGACGCGGAACATTTCTTTGACGGGTTCAAGAATAACAGGGAGTATGCCCTCAGGTCTATCAGGTCAGCGTACGAGGCAAAGGCGGACAATATAACGTTCTGCGATACGAACGGAGGGATGCTTCCCGGAGATATAAGGGAAATAGTGCGCATTGTCAGAAAGGAATTGCCGGAGGTAGCGCTTGGAATACATAACCACAATGATTCTGATTGTGCGGTGGCAAATTCAATAGTTGCTGTCCAGGAAGGCTGTACACTTGTGCAGGGGACTATCAACGGGCTGGGCGAGCGGTGCGGCAATGCAAACCTTTGCTCTATCTTGCCGGCTCTGCAGTTAAAGCTCGGCCTTGAATGCCTGCCTAAGGAAAAACTAAGGGAGTTGACGGAGTTATCCCGTTATGTTGATGAAATAGCTAACCTCTTACCTAATGAAAAGCAGCCGTACGTAGGCAGAAATGCGTTTGCGCATAAGGCAGGTATTCACGTGTCAGCCGTTGCAAGGCATTCAAAAACATATGAGCATATTCATCCTGAAGAGGTGGGCAACGAAAGAAGGATACTAGTCAGCGAGCTTGCAGGAAAGAGCAATGTTTTCTTTAAGTCAAAGGAGCTTTCTCTTGATATGCCGAAAGACCCTGCCGCGACAGGTAAGATAATCCGCTTGCTCAAAGAAGCGGAGAATAAAGGTTTTCAGTTCGAAGATGCAGACGGTTCTTTTGCTCTTTTAGTGTATAAAGCAGTCGGAAAATATAAGCCGGTTTTTGCGCTCAAAAGCTTCCGGGTCAGTGTAGAAAAGAACACAAAAGGTGAAATGGTCTCTGAAGCTACCATAAAACTTTTAGTCAACGGCAGGGAAGAACATACCGTTGCCGAAGGCGACGGCCCTGTGAACGCTCTTGATAACTCTCTCAGGAAAGCCCTGGAGAAGTTTTATCCGCAGATAAAAGAAGTTTCGTTGACTGATTTTAAGGTAAGGATAATTAATACAAAAGCTGGTACAGCTGCCAAAGTACGTGTTTTAATTGAGTCAAGCGACACCGCTTCTACGTGGGGCACGATAGGCGTTTCCGAGAATATTATCGAGGCCTCATGGCAGGCGCTGGTAGATGCAGTGGAATATAAAATATTAAAAAAATAAAAACAGACATCAGACATGAGACAACAGACAAGAGACTAAAATCTATAAACATAAAAGTTTAGTCTGTAGTCTGTAGCCTGAAGTCTGTAGTCTGAAGTTCTGGAGGTTTAACATGCGCAGTAATGAGATCAAAAAAGGTGAAGTAAGGGCTCCGAACAGATGCCTTGTTTATGCTACGGGCATAAGTACCAGCGAAATGAATAAACCATTTATCGGCATAGCGTCTTCGTTTACCGACCTTGTTCCCGGCCATATAGGCATGAGAGACCTGGAGAGGCATATAGAAAGAGGCGTAGCAGCCGGCGGCGGTGCACCCTTTATTTTCGGCGTGCCGGCGATATGCGACGGCATAGCCATGGGGCATTCGGGGATGCATTACTCTCTTCCTTCCCGGGAGCTTATTGCGGATATCATAGAATCGGTCGTAAAGGCTCACTGCCTGGACGGCTTAGTCCTTTTAACTAACTGCGATAAAGTGACTCCTGGAATGCTTATGGCAGCGGCACGTTTGAATATACCTTCAATAGTCGTTACTGCAGGCCCCATGCACACGGGAATGTATAAAGGCCAGCGCCGTTCTCTGGTAAGGGACACTTTTGAAGTTGTCGGGCAGTTTTATGCAGGTAAAATAAAAGGTGCTGAGCTCGAAGATCTGGAACTGTCCGCGTGTCCGGGCGAAGGTTCCTGCCAGGGGCTGTATACGGCAAACACCATGGCTTGCCTAACGGAAACACTGGGGATGTCTCTTACGGGTTGTGCGACTGCACTTGCAGGTTCGGCGAAAAAACGGCGTATCGCCTATGATTCTGGCGAAAAAATAGTCGATCTCGTCAAGCAGAATACCGTGCCCAGAAGGATACTTACCCCTAACGCGTTTAAGAACGCAATAATGATAGATATGGCCCTGGGCGGGTCAACGAACACTGTCCTGCATCTGCCGGCCATAGCTAACGAAGCGGGAATAAAACTTCCCCTTGAAATGTTCGATGTGATATCAAAAACAACCCCTCATATTACTTCTCTTGAGCCCTCGGGAGACCATTATATGGAAGACCTTGAATATGCGGGAGGTATTCCTGCGGTGTTGTCCTGTTTTCCGAAAAAACTCCTTTCATCGTCAACTGTAAGCGGGAGGAATATCCTTGAAATAGCAAAGACCAGCAAAGTATTGGATACGAACGTTATCAGGGAAAATAAACCTTACAACAAAGAAGGAGGCATAGCGATATTGAACGGCAACCTTGCCCCTGAAGGCTGTGTCGTAAAGCAATCTGCGGTAAAAGACAAGATGAAAGTATTTACTGGCAAAGCAAGGATCTTTGATTCTGAAGAGGATGCGATGAACGCTATAGTCAAGAAAAAAATACAAAAAGGCGATGTGATAGTGATCAGGTATGAAGGGCCACAGGGCGGCCCGGGTATGAGAGAGATGCTGGGCCCCACGAGTGCCATTCAGGGCATGGGGTTGTCAGAACACGTAGCTCTTATAACTGACGGCAGGTTTTCTGGCGGGACACGCGGCCCCTGCGTAGGCCATATCTCTCCTGAAGCTGCAGTAGGAGGGCCCATAGCCGCTATACGCGACGGCGATATAATAACAATCGATATACCAAAAAGACAGTTGACCGTCAGGCTTACCGAGACAGATATAAATGTCAGGCTTGCCAAGTGGACGGCTCCTCAGAACAAATTCAAATTCGGGTATTTATCAAGATATGCAAGAATGGTGCAGTCGGCAAACACAGGGGCGATAGTGAAATAGCTCAAAGGTAAAAGGGAGACGGGAAACGGTAGACGAAAAAGGTTTTTAACCGTCTACCATCTACCTTTTACCGTTTACCGCTGTTTTTGGAGGTTTTAATGCAAAAGACCGGAGCTCAGATATTAATTGAATGTCTGTTAAAAGAAAAAGCGGATGTGGTTTTCGGATATCCGGGCGGCCAGGTGATCCCCATATTCGATGCTATTTACGGGTCACCCCTGCATTTTATCCTTTCGCGCCACGAACAGGGCGCTGCGCATATGGCTGACGGCTATGCCCGTTCAACGGGCAGGGTCGGCGTATGCCTTGCAACTTCAGGGCCGGGTGCGACTAATCTTGTCACCGGGCTTGCAACGGCTTTCATGGATTCTATACCTGTTGTGGCTATAACAGGGCAGGTGCCGACACATTTAATAGGCAACGATGCGTTCCAGGAAGCGGATATAACAGGTATTACAAGGCCTGTCACAAAACATAATTTTCTTGTAAAAGATATCAAAGACCTCGCAAGGACTATAAGAGAAGCTTTTTATATAGCCTCGACAGGCAGGCAGGGACCGGTCCTTGTCGATATTCCGTCTGATGTCCAGCGTGCCGTAACAGAATTTATCTGGCCTGAAAATATAGAAATACGTTCCTATAAGCCCGTCCAGCACGGCCATCCCGGGCAGATAAAAAAAGTAGCAGATGCCATAAACGAAAGCAAACAACCGGTACTTTATACCGGCGGAGGGATAATATCTTCAGGCGCATATAAAGAAGTCATTGAACTTGCGGAAAAAGCAGATATTCCGGTCACGAATACGCTTCTGAGCCTGGGAAGTTTCCCCCAGGATCACAGGCTTTTCCTGGGCATGCTCGGCATGCACGGTACCTGTTATGCAAACAATGCTGTTCAGAATGCAGATCTGATAATTGCCATAGGCGCCAGGTTTGACGACAGGGTTACAGGCAAAGTCGATGCGTTCGCAAAAAAAGCAAAGATAGCCCATATAGACATAGACCCGACTTCCATATCCAAAAGCATAAGCGCTGACATCCCTGTGGTAGGGGATGCAAAGACGGTGCTGGCAGAACTTATTAAGAACGTTAAGAAGAACAGCCATAAAGAATGGCTTGAAGCTATAGGTAAATGGAAAAAATCAAACCCATTATCTTATAAAAATGACGAAAAACTCAGGCCCCAGTATGTTATTGATTGCATAACCAAACTTACAAAAGGCGAAGCTATAGTTACAACTGAAGTAGGACAAAACCAGATGTGGGCCGCTCAGTTTTACAAGACCAACAGGCCGCGCAACTTTATAAGTTCAGGAGGCCTGGGCACCATGGGTTATGGTTTTCCGGCTGCTATCGGCGCAAAACTTGCAAACCCAAAAAAACAGGTCATAGACATAGCAGGCGACGGTTCTATACAGATGAACATACAGGAACTTGCGACTGCCGTGTTGAATAATATAAATGTCAAGGTGATAATACTCAACAACCATTATCTCGGGATGGTCCGCCAGTGGCAGGAATTTTTCTGGGGTAAAAGGTATTCAGGGGTCTGTTTGATGAAAGGTTCAGGATGCCCGGATAAATGCAATAAACCTCAATCAAAAAAGTGTTTTACTTATGTCCCTGATTTCGTAAAAATAGCCGAAGCGTACGGAGCTGTGGGCCTTAGGTGCAAAAATAAAAAAGATGTAATCTCTACATTAAGGAAAACATTGTCTTTGAATAAAACCGTGTTTGCGGAATTCATAGTCGAACAGGAAGAGAACGTTTTCCCCATGGTACCCGCAGGCAAGCCTCTTGATGAGGTAATGACCAGTTTAGCGTAGAGCGTGGAGCGGATAGCGGATAGGAACTTCTAAGACTTTCCTCTACGCTAAACGCTATCCGCTATACGCTGTTTTTGGAGGTTTCATGCGTCATACGATTTCAGTTTTGGTTGAAAATAAATTCGGAGTCCTTGCGCGGATTTCGACTTTGTTCGCTGCCCGGGGGTTTAACATAGATTCATTGGCCGTAGGTGAAACTGAAAACCCCGATGTTTCAAGCATGACGATTATCGTCAGAGGCAATGACAGGATACTGGAACAGGTGGAAAAACAGCTTAACAAACTTATTGATATAATAAAAGTAATAGATTTTAAGGCAACAAAACACGTCGAGCGCGAACTTGCCCTTATGAAAGTAAAAGTTGACAAGTCCAACCGCACAGAGGTCCTTCAGATAGTAAAAACTTTCAGGGCAAAGATAATAGATGTATCACAGAGTTCTGTGATAATCGAGATAACAGGAAAAGAAGAAAAAGTAAATGCCTTAATAAACATGATAAAACCGTTCGGAGTAAAAGAATTGTCAAGGACAGGCATAATAGCCATGGGAAGAGGATAATAAAATATAGCGTATAGCGCATAGCGTTTAGCGTATAGAAAAACCAAAAATCATATTTTTTTGACTTTCTATCCGCTATCCGCTAAAAAATGGAGGCAGTAAAATGGCTGCAAAAATGTATTATGACAAAGATGCTGACTTAAAGCTGCTAAAGGGCAAGAAAATCGCAATAATCGGTTATGGAAGCCAGGGCCATGCCCAGGCGCAGAACCTTCGTGATTCAGGGCTTAATGTCGTGATAGCGGAAGTTGAAGGGACGGATAATTATAAAAAGGCTGTGGAAGCCGGGTTTAAACCGGTTACTGCGGCAGAAGCAGCAAAAGGAGCGGACTGGATACAGATGCTTGTGCCGGATGAAATACAGTCCATTGTATGGCAGAAAGAAGTAAAACCGAACATTAAAAAAGGTGCGACTTTGAGTTTTTCTCACGGGTTTAACATCCGCTTTAACCAGATAGAACCGCCGAAAGATATAAATGTGGTGATGATAGCGCCGAAAGGCCCCGGTCACCTTGTCAGAAGGCAGTATCAGGAAGGAAAAGGCGTGCCAAACCTGATAGCCGTTGAACAGGACGCCACAAAGAATGCACAGAAGCTTGCGCTTGCCTATTCAAAAGGCATCGGAGGCACGCGTGCGGGTGTGATAGAAACAACTTTTAGCGAAGAGACTGAAACAGACCTTTTCGGAGAACAGGTAGTCCTTTGCGGAGGGCTTGTCGAGCTCATTAAAGCAGGTTTTGAAACTCTGGTAGAGGCAGGTTATCAGCCTGAGATAGCATATTTTGAATGTTTGCATGAATGCAAACTTATTATAGATATGATATACGAAGACGGTATCTCCTGGATGAATTATTCTATTTCGGATACGGCTGAATACGGCGAATATTCCAGAGGCAAGAGGATCATTACCGAACAGACACGCGCTGAAATGAAAAAGATACTCGGCGAGATACGTTCCGGAGAATTCGCAAAAGAATGGCTCCTTGAAAACCGTGTGAACAGGCCCGTATTCAAACAGGCAAGAAAAGATATGTCGGAAAGCCTGATAGAACAGGTCGGGAAAAAACTTCGTTCAATGATGAGCTGGCTGAAGAAAAAATAAATAATACATGCGACATGAAATCCCCCGAATTCCTTCGGGGGATGAAAGCGTGACGAGGTCGTAGTAGGTCACGTTATTTAAGGAGCCTCTGGCTCCTGCCGGAGGAGTTCCACTGAAAAAAATAATTGTTGATGATATAAAACTCGGTATAAAGATAGTTGTAGCTATTGTTCTTTTTAGTATATTTATCTTTCTGATGTTTGACTGGATAATGTCAGCGGCTCTTCATTCCCGTAAAGAGGTGATAGTCCCGGATGTAAAAGGGAAGTCCATTTATGATGCTCTGCGTCTTGTCTCTTCTTTGGACCTGGGTTTAAAGATAGAAGGCGAAGAATTAAACCAGGACCTTCCTGCAGGAACAGTCATCAGGCAGACGCCTTATCCCGGCATCACAGTGCGTGAAGGAAAACTGATACGGGTCATTGTTTGTCAGGGCGGTGAGGTCATCTTTGTGCCAAAACTCATAGGCCAGCCTGTCAGGTCCGCAAGGATAGCCATAAGGTCTGCAGGCCTTAATCTCGGCGAAGAATCTTCGAAGTTCTCAGCGGTCTACGAAAAAGAACAGGTTATAACGCAGGATCCCGGACCGGAAAAAATAGTCGAAAGGGATTCTCTGGTAAATCTGGTAGTTTCAGCCGGGCTTCCGCCGGATAATATCAAACTTGTACCGAATTTTGCGGGTAAAAACATAGAAGACGTAAAATCCTGGGCAGCTGAGAATAAGATTGAGTTGAATATCTCTGAGGAAGAAACAACAAGCTTTTCCATGGGGACTGTGATGTCACAGAAACCGGAACCGGACGATGAACTTAAAAACGGAGAAAAGATAAGTTTGACCGTTGCAAAGTCTTCGTTAGGGAGAGGACCTAACGGAAAGATGTTTGTCTATGACATACCTGCCGGCAATGAAGACAGAAAAATAAAGCTGACCCTTATCGATGACACAGGTGAAAAAGAGATATTTAACGGTACAAAGGCATCAGGCACAAAGCTTGAGATACCGATCGACCCGAAAGGCCAGGCAAAGGCCAGGGTTTTTATAAACGGTGTTTTAGTCGAGGAAAGAGAAATAGAGTAATAACAATAATGCAAAATGCAAATTGAAAAATGCAAAATAAAAAAACAAAAAATATCTTGATTGCACCATCAATACTTTCTGCGGATTTTTCGGCTTTGAAAGATGATATAATGGCCGTTGAAAAACTGGGGGCTGATTGGCTTCATATAGATGTAATGGACGGCCATTTTGTGCCGAATTTAACTATAGGCCCGGTTGTTGTAAAATGGGCAAGGAAACACTCCGGATTATTTTTTGACGTGCATCTGATGGTGGAAAGGCCTGATAATTACTGGAAGGCATTTAAAGATGCAGGAGCTGACCTCATAACATTCCATTGCGAAACCGCGGTTAACAAAAAAACATTGATAAATGAAATAAAAAAGGCAGGTTTGAAGGTGGGGATGTCTATCAGGCCGAAAGCAAAGCTTTCAAAGATTATACAATTTTTGCCTTATATGGACCTTGTTTTGATAATGAGCGTTGAGCCGGGCTTTGGCGGCCAGGAGTTCATTCCAAAAATGCTTTCAAGGATAAAAGAAGTAAGGCATATTATAGATAAAGATAACTTATCTTGCTTAATTGAAGTTGACGGCGGGATAAATCCCGCGACGGCAGCAGAAGCAGTAAGATCTGGGGCAAATGTGCTTGTTGCAGGTAACTCGATATTCGGTAGAAGGAAGATCAAGACGGATTATAAAAAGTTAAGAAAAGTAATTGACAATACTTCTTTTAACGAGTATAATTATTGAACCTTGTTAGGCCGCTTATCGGCGGTCATGAATAATATAGACGGGGTAAAGCCCCATATTAAATGGGTATAAATGCCTTAATAGGCATCAAGTAATGCACGGAGGTGAAAGAAGGAATGACAGTCCGGTTACGTTTACAGCGACAGGGAAAACCCAAAAGGCCTTATTATCGTTTAGTGGTTATTAATCAGACCACCAGAAGAGACGGTAAACCTATAGAGGTTCTGGGACAATATGACCCTATGGCTATTGATGAAAAGATCAAAGTGAATAGAGAAAGAGTGGATTATTGGATTTCTCAGGGTGCAAAAAGCTCTGATACAGTTTCTGATTTATTGAAGATCCAGAAAGAAACAAGAACAACTGTTTCAAAAAAAGAAAGCGAAGTAACGAAAAGCCCGAGCGAAAGCGAAAGCTAGTGTAGTGTCCCTGAAATAACTTTACATTTGGATACCCAGATTTGAGGTGATTTCAAGGAGCGAAGAGGGAGCAATGCAATAGCATTGTAAGCGATGAGCAACGCAGAAATCGCCCAAAAATGGGCATCCCCTTCGGGCTGAGGGTCTTTTAACCATCTTCATCGTTGTTCGGTCGCTCACATACTATCAAGTATGCTCGCTCCTCACGCCTTGAAGCTGGCTAAAATACCCTCAGCAAATGTCAAGGTATTTCAGGGACACTACACTAGACTTTCTTGGTGACAATCTCAGGAGGTAAAATCAGATGATGAAGGATTTGGTTCTCTATATAGCGAAAGCCTTGGTAGACAATCCAGATAACGTTGAAGTAAAAGAAGTGACTGGAGAAAAAGCCACTATTATTGAATTAAAAGTCCAAGATACAGATAGAGGCAAAATAATCGGAAAAGAAGGAAGAATAATCAAATCTATCCGTACCATCGTTAATTCTGCTTCAGCAAAACTTGATAAAAGAGCCACTGTAGAAATAGTCGAATAATCAAAATTTAAAATATAACAGAAATAAAAGACGCTGATATATGCTCTGAATTCATATATCAGCGTCTATATTAATATATAGAATCTTATAATTGATTACGGTGATTATAAACTCTGATTACACAGATAAAACAGCATCACTCTTGTAATCAACGTAATCTTGAAGTTAATCATAGTAATCAACAAGTTCCCGAAGGGATTAACTTGTATATGTGGAAAGTCAGCGACCTAGCCGGCAGTGAAGTCTTTGATATCGATGGCCAAAAACTCGGGGTATTAGTAGATGTTCTGCCTTCAGGTTCTAACGACATCTGGGTTGTCATGCAGAACGAGTCAAAAGAGCTTCTGATACCGGCGCTTTTTTCGGTAGTTAAAGACGTAGATATCCCAAAAAAGAAGATAAAGGTAGATCTCCCGGCAGGATTAAAAGAGATTTATGAAACTGATAAAAAATAGAGAGGATTAAGGTGAATATCGACATTCTTTCTATTTTCCCGGATATGTTTGAAGGGCCTTTAAGCGAAAGCTTGATAAAGAAAGCCAGAGATAAAAAAATAGTAAATATTAAAATTCACAATATCCGTTCTTTTACAAAAGACAAGCATAAGAGCGTAGATGACAGGCCTTTCGGCGGAGGACCGGGGATGGTGTTCAAACCCGATCCGATATACGAAGCTTTACGGTCCCTAGGCGCGGCTAAAAGTAAAAATAACCCTGAATGGCCCAAAAAAGATAAACCGGTAGTAATATATCTTTCACCTCAGGGGAAAACCTTAGATCAGAAACTATTAAATAAGTTTACGGGTTACAAACATATAATACTTCTTTGCGGACATTATGAAGGCGTTGATGAAAGGGTACTGAAGTTTGTAAACCAGGAAATATCAATCGGAGATTACGTGCTTACTGGCGGGGAACTTCCTGCAATGGTCTTTGTTGACAGCCTGGTAAGGTTACTGCCCGGGGTAGTTAAAGAGAAAGATTCCATAACCCAGGATTCTTTCTGGGAAAACCTGCTGGATTACCCTAACTATACAAGGCCTGTCAATTTCAGGAATATGGCGATACCGGACATTCTTTTAACGGGAAACCATGCATTAATAGCCGGGTGGAGGAAAGAAAAGGCAATTCTAAATACCCTAAATAAACGGCCCGACCTGCTAAAAAAAGCCAGGTTAAGTGGGACCCCTCTGGCAGTCCCTCAATGCGGGACTTTAAATAACGTGACATTCCGCCCTAGCGGGATAAAGAAAATAAAGAAATAATAAAAAAGATAAGGAGTTAAAAGCATGTCAATAATGAACGATGTTCAAGAATTACAAAAAAAGAAAGAAACCTATGATTTCCGGCCGGGAGACCAGGTCAGGGTGCATTTTAAGATCATAGAAGGCGACAATGAACGTGTCCAGCCGTTTGAAGGCACGGTCATACGGCATAGAGGTGCGGGTTTATCCGAGACTTTCACGGTAAGAAAGATATCTTACGGAGTAGGGGTTGAAAGGGTGTTCCCTATCCATTCCCCGAGGCTTCAAAGAGTTGAGCTCCTGCGCAGAGGAAAAGTCAGAAGAGCAAGGCTCTATTATTTAAGAAAACTCTCAGGTAAAGCTGCCAGGATCACCGAAGTACAGTCTCAAAAAGAAGCACCAGAAGAAAAAGCCTAATTCGCTAAAGCGAAATTGTAAAATGTAAATTTCAAAATGCAAAATTCAGGTGTTCTCCTTACGGAGAACTTATTAAATTGTCTCGCTTTGGCGGGACACCACAGTTTTGAATTTTTCAATTTGATTTTTGCGTTTAGCCAGAGGGGCTCCACTTGATGGATCTTTTCTGTTTCGATGATTCCTACCGAAAAAATGGGTGTAAGATGCTTGCAGGTATAGACGAAGCCGGCAGAGGCCCGTGGGCGGGTCCTGTTGTTGCAGCCTGTGTAGTGCTTCCTCCCGGACTTACTATCTACGGCCTAGATGACTCAAAAAAACTCTCACCTGTCCAGCGGGAAAAAATATTTAAAATAATCAATGAAGTTTCGCTCTCTGTAGGTGTCGAGGTGATAGATGAATCCGTCATTGATTCCCTGAATATCCTAAAAGCGACTCACCTGGCAATGAAAGGTGCTTTGGATAAGATCAAAGTGCACTTTGACCTTATCCTTGTCGACGGTTCACCTGTGCCGAGGCTGGGTGTCATGCAGGAATCCATAGTTAAAGGCGACCAGAAAAGTGCCTGCATCGCGGCTGCTTCTGTCGTTGCCAAAGTGACCCGGGATATGATAATGAGGGATTTGGCGGTAAAATACCCTGAATATTATTTTGATAAGCATAAAGGTTACGGGACGAAGCTCCACTATGAAGCGCTGAAAAAATACGGGCCTTGCCCCGTGCATAGAAAAAGTTTTCACCCTGTAAGAGATGTAATAGGCCGCCTGGATGTTTAATAAGAGAGCTTTGGGAAACCTGGGGGAAGAAAAAGCCGTACAGTATTTGACAAAAAACAAGTACAAAATACTGGAGAGGAATTACAGGTCAAATTTCGGAGAAGTCGATATAATCGCAAAAGAAAATGAAGACCTGGTTTTTATAGAAGTTAAATTAAGGAGGACCAATGAATTCGGACTTCCGATAGAAGCCATAACTGGTTTAAAGCAAAAAAGGATAGTAAAGTCTGCCCTGCAATATGTTAAGTCAAAAAACTTACTGAAAGAAAATATACGTTTTGATGTCCTATTGATCGGCCCGCAAGAAGATGAAATAGAGGTAGTAAAATCAGCTTTTTCTACAGATGGTTTCTATAAGTATTGATGAAAACCTCTGAATTTCTTTGGGGATGAGTTTAAAATGAATATCCCGCCTCCGATGCTTCGATACGGAGTCCGACAGAATCCTCGGACATGGCGGGATGTCGCACAATTAAAGTCCCACTAAGCGGGACTGCCGTAGGAGCTCCATGTTTTTTAACCTGCCGTTTTCTCCGTTAAATAAAGGCATAGACCTGATGCGCAAGAATGAACTCAGCGCAGCCATAGCTTATTTTAAAGGATTAATAAGCAGTAAAGTGCTCCTGGGGGAAAGCTATTTTAATATAGGAAGATGTTATTTCAAGATAGGAGATATTAGTGAAGCAAAAAAGAACCTCCATAATGCCCTCGATAATCAATTTACCGAAGAAATAATCAAAGACGTTCTTGAGATCACGAATTGGAAACTGCTCTGCTCTTACAATTATTATAATAATTGGCCCACTTTCTCAAGCGATTCAAAAAAACTAGCCTTCGTTTCTGTAAGGAAGGACACGAACGGCGACGGATTGATAAACTCTACAGACCGCGGAGGAATTTACCTGATAAACCTGACAACTTTTGAGGAAAAATATATAGTCACTGATGATTATTATAATTTTCATCCAAAATTTTCACCGGACGGGAAATACCTCACATATCTTTCGGTAAGGAAATTCCTGCCGGATAAAGACATTGTGGACACAAAAGCCAATCCCGGGCTTTATTTGTTCGACCTTGAAACTGATCAGGAAACCGAGCTTTTAAGCGATAAATACAGGCCTAAGAATTATACGTTTACGGATGACAGCAAAAAGATCATACTCGCGTGCTGGATCCCGGGAAATAACGGAAGCGGTATATATGCACTGGATATTGCGGAAAAAAAAACCATAGAAATCGTCCCGGGTTTATTTGAGAATACCTTTCCTTCTATGTCAAAAGACGGCCAGTATCTGCTGTTTTCTACCTGGCGCCGAGATACTAACGGGGACGGGCAGATAAATTTCAGGGATAACTCCGCCATATTCCTGAAGAACCTTAAAAGTTATAATGAATTTGAAATCGTTTCAGACAGGTACAATAATATGTTCCCTTCGTATTCTCATGACGGCAAAAAAGTGCTTTTTTTATCCTACAGGAGGGATACGAACAAGGACGGCCTTATTGATTCTCTTGATAATCCTGGTATCTACTATTATGACCTGACAAAACAAAAAGAAGTATGTGTCGTTGATGATAAATTCTTTAACAAATTCCCTAGCTTCACTGCCGATGACAAAAACGTAGTTTTCTTGAGCAGCTGGAGAAAGGTGGATAAAGCTGATAAATACAAAGATTATTTCGAACATAAAGGCGTCTATATGATAAATATAGATACAAATAAAATAAAGCGGATAGTCTCTGATAAATATTACGGCTGTTATTACCCTGTTGTCTCGCCTGACGGCCAGAAGACGGCTTATGTTTCATGGAGAAAGGATACCAGGAGGGGCTTATACCTGGCCAGTTTAAATGGCTATCCGTCCAAAGAAGAACTCCATAAATACATTGATGATAATATATAATATGAAAAATAAAGAAATAATAAAAAATAAGGAAAAAAGAAAGGCCCCCGGATTTAGCATGAAAAATGCAATAGAGAAAGGATATTCACTTATTAAAAGCGGAGAATATGCTGCCGGGGTAGGGTGTATAGAGAAAATAGCAGCGGATGATCCGGGTGTAATGCTCGATTATTTTTTAATCGGATACGGATATAAGATGACGGGTAGATATGATGCGGCATTGAAATATTTCAAAAGAGCAAAACTGCAGGACAAAAAAGACATAGAGATCGATAAGAATATAGGAGAGATGTACTTCAGGCAAAAGAAGTATAAACAAGCGATAAAGGTTTTCAGCAGGCTGATAAAAAAAGCTCCCTTGGACAGCGGGCCTTATAAAATCATGGGTGATGCGTACAAAGACCTTGGCGATGAAGATAAAGCACTGGAGTGTTATCTGCGTGCCAAAGGAAAGGGCGCAAAAGATATCGAAACAGATAAAATAATAATCAGGATTTATTATAAGAGAAAAATGTATAAAGAACTTATTTTGATGCTGATGGATTGCCTTGCAGATAAAACTACAGATGAGAGTGCCGCCGATGAATTCAAATTGATGCTGTCCCGTGCAGATTCTGAATATGGCATGGAGTTTTATGGACACGGCAATAAAGAATATCCGCTCAGTCTGCTAAAAGGGCATCTTAAATTGCTTGATGAGAAAAAGGATGTTTTTGCATATAACAAAATATTAAATACTATAGAATTATTGGAAAGAAGAACTGTCCTCAGGTCAAAACCACTGCAGGCATCGCTGCATTTAACTACCAAGTGTAATTTAAAGTGCATAATGTGCGATTTTTATCAATATGATTTTGATATTACTGAAAAGACCGCAGAAGAAATTATGGAACTATTCCCATACCTTGAAAGCATAGAATGGCTGGGAGGAGAAGTTTTTTTTTCAAAACATTTTGAAAGACTCTTTAACTCGTCGTTATCTTATAAAAATATTACCAGCCAGATAATATTCACGAATGGGTTATTATTGAGCGAACCTTTTATTGAGAAATGCGTCAAACACGGGGTAAACATATTTTTCTCTATAGACAGCGTAAATAAAAAAAACTATGAGAAGATACGCCGCGGGGCACGCTTTGAGGACCTTATACACAATTTAAATTTAATGGCTTTGTACCGCAAGAAATACGGTTATAAAAATACTTTGTTGTTGAATGTGGTCATAATGAATTGTAATTATAAAGAGATGCCGGAACTGCTTGATTTTGCCAAAAAACACGGGTTTAGCATAGTAGAATTCAGCGAAAAGGTAGAAAGGCATGAACAAAAAAACGCTGGGAATATCAGGTATAATCCTGCGGCCATAAAATACTTGCACAAAGTCCTGCCCGGTATAATTAAAAGGGCAGAAGAATTAAAAATAAGTATAAACCTGGGCCATTTTTATCCAGACATAGATATAACAAAACAAGTCAAAAAAATAGAAAAAATAAATGATAAATATCCTAAAATTGATATGAATTATCTTAATGATAAAAACTCAAATATTAGTTATACTGATTATACTTACAGGACCAGGTTGTCCTATTGTCATTCTCCGTGGAATAGTTTTCAACTCATGATAGACGGGTCTATACGCCCTGATTGCACCTGCAAGGTTTCTTGCGGTGATTTTAATAAACAACCAATCCTCAAAATATGGAATGGCCCGGTTATGCAGGAATACCGTAAAACATTGATCGAAAGGTCGGGCCCGGGAATATGCCCTAGAGGATGTTTTGAAAAAAGAAATGTAAATAAAGATGGGTGTTAGGACCGTCAGAACAGCCTGAGAGGTTCCGCTTATGCTAGCACAAGTAATGTCATGTGCCGTATATGGCATTGATGCATATCTAATAAACGTTGAAATAGATATTTCAAAAGGGCTTCCCTGTTTTTCCGTTGTAGGCCTGCCCGATGCAGCGGTCAAAGAGTCAAAAGACAGGGTGATTTCTGCCATAAGGAACTCGGGTTTTGATTTTCCAGGAAAGCGCATAACAATAAACCTGGCCCCTGCGGACATAAAAAAGGAAGGCACTGCTTTTGACCTGCCGATAGCCCTAGGTATCCTGTCGGCGCAGGAGAAAGTAAAAAATGAAAAATTAAAAGATTTTTGTTTTGTCGGAGAACTTGCACTAGACGGCAGCCTCAGGCCGGTGAAAGGAATGCTTCCCGTTATCTTAAGCTTGAAGAGCAATAAGATAAAAAGGATAATAGTCCCGGAGAGCAATGCCAGTGAAGCGTCCGTTATCAAAGAGATAGAAGTATTCCCTATAAAAAACCTGGCCCAGCTGGTACGTTTCCTGAATTCGGAAGAAGAGGTTCTGCCTTTTGAACAGATAGTAGCAGAACCGTCTGATGAAAACATACCTGAGATTTTTGATTTTTGTGATATAAAAGGCCAGCAGTTTGCAAAACGTGCGGTAGAGGTTGCCTGTGCAGGCGGCCATAACATCCTTATGATAGGCCCTCCGGGTTCAGGCAAAACCATGTTAGCAAAACGCCTGCCTTCTATTCTTCCGCAATTTACTTTTGATGAGGCTGTTGAAACAACAAAGATACATTCGGTCGCAGGGCTTCTGCCGCACGGGAAAGGTTTAGTAAAGAAAAGGCCTTTCAGGTCGCCCCACCATACGATATCCGATATAGCTCTTGTAGGAGGAGGAAATACTCCAAAGCCCGGTGAAGTGAGCCTTGCCCACAACGGGGTCCTTTTTCTTGATGAGTTCACAGAATTCCACAGGGATGTATTGGAAGTATTGCGCCAGCCGCTTGAAGAGCGTTCTGTAACAATCTCGCGTGCCAAGGCTTCACTTTTATTTCCGGCAAATTTCATGCTTGTGGGTGCCATGAACCCGTGCCCGTGCGGTTATTTTGCCCACCCGCAAAAAGAATGCAACTGTACTCCTTACCAGATACAAAAGTACAGGGCAAAGATATCAGGCCCGCTGATGGACAGGATAGACATCCATATCGAGGTGCCGGCTTTAAAAGTCTGTGACCTTGTCGGCGAGAACAAACCGGGTGAACCATCTTCGAACATAAGGTCCCGGGTAGTGAAGGCAAGGGATGTCCAGCTAAAAAGGTATAAAAATAAAAGAGTATATTGTAACAGCCAGATGGATACGTCCGATTTAAAAAAATACTGCCAACTGGATAAACAAACCAAAGACCTATTGAACGGTGCCATAGAAAGGCTCGGTCTCTCAGGCAGGGCTTATGACAGGATACTTAAGGTCGGCCGCACCATCGCAGACCTGGAAGGAAAAGAGAATATAGAAATATCGCATATAGCCGAAGCTATCGGATACCGCAACCTGGACAGGGTCATCTGAAATCCCTGCGACTTTTATACCCGCAATACCTTAACCTAGACCAGTAAATATGACAATGAAATGAGCTTGAGTAACATTTGATTTAAAGCAGATTATTATGTAAAATATGGTAGACATAAGGTTTACATATAGTTGACTAGCGGAGAGCAAATAAAATGCAGAAAATTATAATAAATCAGAGAGTCATAAAAATCTTGTCTGAAATCGATTACTTGCGTGGTAGGATCGCTGAAAACCACCTGAAAGGTGTTTTTGTTCCTGTAATAGAAAAAGAGTCAGCGATTATAATGGCATACGCGTCTACAACTATTGAAGGGAGTACACTGTCGCTGCAAGAAGTTAGGCAGGTGGCCGACGGCGGGATGCCGGGTAAGCCGGGAAAACACATTCAGATGGTGAGGAATTATCTCGATGCAGTCAGATGGATAAGACAGAAGGAGAAACAAAAAACTATTTCAGAAAAAGATATTCTGTATTTGCATAAACTTATCGGCGAAAATGCGGTTGAAGGCGGCCCGGTCGGACAATACAGAAAAATTCAAGTATATGTAGGCGACCATACCCCGCCGGTCTACTCAAAAGTATCGCCATTGATGAAAGAGTTTATAAAGTGGTTAAATGGCGACGCAAAAGAATATCATCCTGTTGTCAGCTCCGCCATAGTGCATTTTGAGATTGCCACGATTCATCCTTTCCGTGATGGTAACGGCAGGGTGGCCCGGGCGCTGGCATCATGGGAATTATATCGCAGGGGTTTTGATACCCTGCACATTTTTACATTGGACGACATTCTGCTTGAAAACAGGCAGTTATATTATTCGCAGTTGAGCAGGGCAAGAAAGCCTGGGGGCTTTCCCGACTGGATAGAATACATATCCGATATTACCGCTGAGGGCCTTGAACGCTCATATAATCGCCTTAAACTGGCACAGGGTGACTTAAAAAAATTACCGGCTTTCTCTGACACACAAAAGCAGATACTATCTCTTCTTTCAACTGATGGCCCGCAGTCTATAGCGCAGCTTATGAAAAAATATCAAATCAGCCGCCAGGGAGTATATAAGGCACTGGGATTCCTCTTAAAAACAAAAAGGATCGTACCAGTTGGTACCCGCCGCAGCAGACGCTACTCGGTTTCAGTTTGATACATTATGTTGAAAAACAGTTAGTATACTTAGTGAAGCCTGACACCGAATCTTGGTGATAGAATAATGGCGATGAACGATTCAGAAAAATATATAAAGTATTATTTTCTTGAAAACTATCTTTTTAGTGAAGTGAGCGCGGCTTTCAAAGAAAGAGGCTTTCTCGCTCCCGAAGAGTTTTTCGCCATACTGATTTGGAAATCGAATCGATCCAAAACAAAAATCCGCGACAGCATACTCAAGAACGGGAAGACCGTTCGAGGAATAATGACAGAAGTTTCAAAAGCCGATACGCCCGGACTAAAATTGGATATCCTGGATTCGGTGCCGTACATAGGCATTCCAATCGCTTCCGCGATTTTATCGGTTTGTTATCCAGATGATTTCACGGTCGCGGATTACAGGGCTTGCGCGGCCATAAAGAAATACGGCAAAGAGATAAACGGCAACCCGACCGCGAGCAAAACGGCATATTTTGAATATTTGAACGCGTGCAAAGAATTGGCCCGCGAGAGCAATCTTTCATTGCGTGATTTCGACCGTATGCTTTGGGCCAAAGATTTTTATGCCGGTGCCAATGGTTTAAGGGACTTAATCAAAGGGTTGAAATAATAGTTTTTCCACTTTGTTCAAAAGTTTCTTTGTAGGCTTATGTTCGCCCCTTTCCCATGAGGCAACTGTGCTTTCATCAACCTGGAGCAGAGCGGCCAGTTTCTCCTGGCTTAGACCCGAAAGTCTGCGGAAATATATCAGCTTATCTTTATATTCCGAAAAATCTTTGCTATAAGGTATATACCCTAGAAATTTTACGATCTTTGGAACGAATGATATAACAGGGGAATGAAGGTTAATCTCCCATTCCCAGATTGATGTGGCGTTGGTTCCAATCATTCGGGCGGCTTGCTTTTGCGTCAGCTTGAGATCGAGCCGTCTTTTTCTTATGTGATCTCCCAAAGTTACGAGATTTTCGGGATACGCGGAATCCATTGGTTTTTGAGAGCGAAGCGTAATCCTGCCGAAAGGCAACGCGTTCATGCCCGTGCGGTTATTTTGCCCACCCGCAAAAAGAGTGTAATTGTACGCCGTACCAGGTACAAAAGTACAGGCCAAAGATATCAGGCCCGCTGATGGACAGGATAGACATCCATATCGAGGTGCCGGCTTTAAAAGTCTGTGACCTTGTCGGCGAGAACAAACCGGGTGAACCATCTTCGAACATAAGGTCCCGGGTAGTGAAGGCAAGGGATGTCCAGCTAAAAAGGTATAAAAATAAAAGAGTATATTGTAACAGCCAGATGGATACGTCCGATTTAAAAAAATACTGCCAACTGGATAAACAAACCAAAGACCTATTGAACGGTGCCATAGAAAGGCTAGGTCTCTCAGGCAGGGCTTATGACAGGATACTTAAGGTTGGCCGCACCATCGCAGACCTGGAAAATAAAGAAAACATTGAGGCCTCACATATAGCCGAGGCGATAGGTTATCGCAACCTAGACAGGCTGGTTTGACAATCTAAGAATAAAAAAATAGAATTAATATACTCAATATCAGCCCTCTTTCGTCCGCTACAGATTCAGAGGCGGACTGCGGAAGGGTAAACTCAGAGCGTATAGGAAAACAAAAATAAGTATAAAAAATACTTAAGGCCCTGCCCTGGATGGGGAAAGGAAGGTAAAATGCGCAAGTTAATTTTGGCAACATTATTGACCGGATTATTAGCCTGTATGTCTTACGGTGCACCTCGCCGGGGTGTGCAGGATGAAACAAATGAAATAAAAATCGCAGGTTCAAATGATACTTCTTCCAAAAATGCAACTAATGCCGTACAAAATACCGATGCAAAACAGGACATAAAACAGGATAGAGAGACCAATATAGAAGTACAAAAAGAGGTAGAACAGGAAGCACAGATGGCTAAGGAAGCAGAAGGAGAACCTGAAATCGATGAGGTCGTAAAAACTGAACCAGCAAAAGAAATGAAGCGGAGAGTCGACAAAGACATAAAAGCCGAGAGTTTTATAGTCCCCACTTCCTGGCAAATTGACGGAGTTATAATAGGGGATAAAGATAAAAAGCTCCTTATTTCGACCGGGGATACGGTTTATGTTAATATTCATCCCGGGAAAATCAGAGCCGGAACAAAATGCAATGTATACAGGAAAGAAGAACATTTAAAAGATCCCAAAACCAAAGAATATCTAGGTTATGAAGTCAGAAGGATAGGCCGCCTTGAATTTACTAATAAGATAGGGACTAAGGTGTCTTCCGCTAAAGTCATAGTAACTTATGAACCTATACAGCTGGAAGACGTTGTCAGGATCGAATAATAAAACACGGCTGTTTTCAAACTGTCGTTAGTTATTGCCCCGCTAAAGACGTGGTTCTTTGACGGGGCTTAATTATCCCTCTCATGGACATAGAAAAAAAAGCAGTTATTACTCTTGTCTTATTGCCTGAGATCGGGCCGGTGCGGTTTCAGAATTTAATTAACAGGTTCGGTTCAGCTGTCCAGGTTTTAAATTCTTCATGGGAAGAGTTAAACCTGGTGGAAGACATCAATGAAAACCTGTCAAAGAAAATAGCAAGAGCAAAAAATGAAGTAGATACAGATAAAGAGATAGAGCTTGCCGCAAAACTTGGAATTAATATCGTAACATGTTTTGAATATGAGTATCCAAAGGCCCTTAGAAATTTATATAATTACCCTGCCGTTGTTTATATAAAAGGCGAAATAAAGGATATTGATATCTTAAGCGTAGGTATCGTAGGTACCAGGCATCCGACTAATTACGGCAGGAATGCCGCTTTGCAATTTGCAAAAGATTTTGCAAAGTACGAAGTTACTACGATATCCGGCCTTGCAAGAGGCATTGACACCGAAGTGCACAGCTCAACGATCAATGCTGGCGGGAGGACTCTGGCGGTCCTTGGAAACGGGCTTAACCGGCATTACCCGCCGGAGAACAGGAAGCTCGAAGAAAAAATAGTTAAGCAAGGGGCCTTAATAAGCGAGTTCCCGCTAGATATAGAGCCTGACAGGCAGAATTTCCCTAGAAGGAACAGGATAATTTCGGGACTTTCACTTGCCACTCTGGTCGTTGAGGCGGATATAAAAAGCGGCGCACTGATAACTGCCCGGTATTCCGTTGAACAGGGAAAGGATGTTTTTGCAGTCCCAGGCCCGATATTCTCGAAATACAGCCGGGGTACTCACCATTTAATAAAATCAGGAGCTCAACTTGTTGAAGGCGCAAAAGAAGTCTTAGAGTCAATAGAACCTTTGGCCGTGTGGCTAAAAGAGAAGGAGTCAACAAGTATCATAAGAGAAAAAGAAGATATAGAGCTTGATCAAAAAGGAAGAAAAGTAATGGATATCCTGGATAACAATATAGAGGGGGTTTCAATTGATTATTTTCTTGAGAACCTGGATATCCCTTTCGGTGAACTTTCTTCGACTCTAGTGAACCTTGAACTAAAAGGGATACTTCGTAGTTTACCCGGGAAAATTTACGTAAAAAATCATTAAGCTGTAAAAGGTTGAAAAATGAAAGCGCCAAAATACCTGGTCATAGTGGAATCGCCGACAAAAGAAAAAACAATATCAAAGATGCTGGGCTCAGATTATATGGTATTGAGCTCTTACGGGCATATAAGGGACCTGCCGAGCAGTAAACTCGGGGTAGACATTGAAGATAACTTCAAGCCGTCTTATATTATCATGCCTAAGGCAAAGAAGCTTTTGCCGGACCTAAAAGAGGGAGCAAAGAAAACAAAACTGGTTTATCTTGCCACTGATTATGACCGCGAAGGAGAAGCCATCGCCTGGCATCTGCAGAAAGCCCTGGACCTGCCTGATACTAAAATAAAGAGGATAACATTTCACGAGATAACGCAGAGCGCCATAAAAGAGGCGCTTGAAAATCCAAGAAAAATAGACCTTAATCTTGTGGACAGCCAGCAGGCAAGAAGGGTCCTTGACCGCCTGGTAGGTTATAAGCTTTCTCCTCTTTTATGGAAAAAGATAAAGTACGGCCTTTCTGCAGGAAGGGTTCAGTCCGTTGCCGTTCATCTTATCTGCGAAAGAGAAAAGGAAATTGCAAAATTCAACTCCCTGGAATACTGGAGCGTGCATGCAGAGCTTGAAAAAGAAAAAGAGGATAAGTCCCACTTTATTTCAAACCTTTTTTCAAAGGGAACTGTAAGGTACGAGAAACTTGATGTAAAGAATAAAGAAGCTGTTGATGTTATATTAAAAGACCTCGAAAATGCCCAATATGTCGTGTCAAAGGTAGAAAGAAAAGAACAGCGCCGTTCCCCGCTGCCTCCTTATATTACTTCCTCAATGCAGCAGGATGCTTCAAGAAGGATAAATTTTTCGGCTGCCAAAACCATGATGATGGCCCAGAAGCTGTACGAAGGCATGCCTATCGGAGATGAGGGAAACGTGGGTTTGATAACTTATATGAGGACTGACTCATTTAACGTGGCCGTCCAGGCGCAAAAGGAGGCCAAAAAGTATGTAGAAGAAAAGTACGGAAAAAACTTTTTGCCCGAAAAACAAAGGATCTATCAAACAAAATCAAAAAGCGCTCAGGAAGCGCATGAAGCTATACGGCCGACATCTGTTTACCGGGCCCCGAACGATATAAAAAAATACCTCTCCGGCGACGAATTTAAACTGTATGAACTTATATGGCAGAGGTTTGTTTCAAGCCAGATGACAGATGCAGTTTATGATACGCTTTCCTGCGATATAAAGGCTAAAAACTATATTTTCAGGGCAACGGGAAAGACCCTGAAATTCAGCGGTTTTCTGCAGGTGTATGAGATCCTTGAAAATGATAACGGAAAAGAAAAGGATGACAAAGACAGCAGCCTCCCAGACCTTATTGAAGGGGAAAAGCTAAGTTTGATAAAACTTTACCCGGAACAGCATTTCACTGAGCCTCCTCCGAGGTTCAATGAAGCGAGCCTTATAAAGGCTCTTGAAGAACACGGCATAGGCCGGCCTTCGACCTATGCTCCGATAATAAAAACTATACAGGACAGAAGCTATGTCCGCATGGATCAAAGAAGGTTTTTTCCTACGCAGCTCGGCAGTCTGGTCGACAGCGTCCTGGCAAAGCATTTTGCCGAAATTGTCGATATAGAGTTTACTGCAGGCGTGGAAGAAAAGCTTGACCTTATCGCTGAAGGCAGCAGCAAGTGGACCAAGGTGATAGAAGAATTTTATACCCCCTTTAGTAAAGACCTTGAGCAGGCAGACAAGAATATGGAGCGGCAAAAAATAAAGCCCGAAGAATCAAAAGAGATCTGTCCTAAATGCGGCAAACCTATGGTGATAAGGGATTCAAGGAGGGGCAGGTTCCTTGCCTGTTCAGGTTTTCCAGAATGCCGTACTACATTTTCCATAGATAAAAACAACGATATAATAGTTAAACCGGCACCTGAAGCTACGGGGCAGGTATGCGAAAAGTGCGGCAAACCGATGCTTAAAAGGTTCGGCAAAAGAGGCCCGTTTTTAGCCTGCTCGGGATTTCCGGGATGCAGGAATACTAAAAGGCTGCCCAAAGAAGACGGCAATAAAGAACAAGATGAAAAATGAAGAAGTAATTAAAACGGAATTAGATATAAACGCAAAAAAATTCTTTCAATATCTGAGGGCAGAGAGGAATTACTCAAAAAACACATTAAGGGCTTACGAAGCTGACCTGAGAGATTTCTATTCATTTTTGAAAGATAATTACCCTGCGAAGAAACCGCATCAAAGCGAGCGGATAATATTTCGCGAATACCTCTCTTTCCTTGGCAAGAAAAACCTGAAACGGTCTTCTGTAATAAGGAAAGCAGCGGCGCTGCGGTCTTTGTTCAAATTCTTAACCAGAGAAAAAATAGTTGCAAAAAACCCTTTTCTGTATGTCTCAACCCCGAAAAAGGAAAAAAGGATACCTGTTTTTTTAAGCGAGGAAGAAATAAGGGGACTGTTTTCGCTTAATGAAATAAAGTTAAGGGACAGGGCAATGCTTGAACTTTTATATTCCGGTGGAATAAGGATAGAGGAGCTGGTAAGCCTGAATATAAATGATATCAATTTTATTGAGGGGCTGGTCAGGGTCTGGGGGAAAGGGAACAAGGAGCGGATAGTGCCTGTAGGAGACAAATCCCTGTCCGTGCTGCATGATTATATAAAGGAAACAAGAAGAAACCCGGGCAGCGAACCTGCTTTATTTATAAACCGTTTTGGGAAGCGTATTTCAAGCCGCGGAGCCAGAAAAACACTACACCAGTGGTTTTTAAAAGCAGGTTTTATAAAAAAAGTCAGCCCTCATACCTTAAGGCACAGTTTCGCTACTCATTTACTGGACAGGGGGTGCGATTTGCGGAGCGTGCAGGAAATGCTGGGCCACTCAAGCCTGGTTACGACACAAGTTTATACGCATGTGACTACTGAAAGCCTAAAGAGGATATACAATAAGTCGCATCCGAGAGCGTAGGCACAACAAAAAAAGCGGATAGCGTTTAGCGTAGAGCGTATAGTAGAGATTCGAGTTTTTCTATACGCTATCCGCTCCACGCTCTACGCTAAATTTAGGACAAGTCTATGCAGGAAAATATACGATTGTTAATGGAAGAGACAGGCTGTGACCAGGGGGAAGCTGAACTTGCCCTTGAATTATCGAACCAGAACCTGGAAAATGCAATAAGGACCATAGAAAGCCTGCTCAGGCATATCTTTGCCCTTAAGGGGAAATTTTATTTCCAGGATAAAAACTTGTACGGCCTTTTATTAATAGTATTAAACACAAAAACCCAGGAGATACTCAGGCTCAGGACAGTCGTTTCCTATAACCCGACCATTTATGAGAATTCACCGAAAATGGATTGGTATGCTTTAGAAAAATTGATATTTTCTTACCGTCTCGATGAAGGGAGTATCCCGGATTTTACTCAGGAAATAGAACAAAAGATGCGCCCCTATTTTGAAGCTAATAAAGAAATGCTGGTCAGAGGCAATATTAAGGATATATCGGGTCTTTTAAGTAACCTGTTCAGCCCGGATAAAGTGACCATAGAGATAGAGCTCGAAGAACTTAACCTGGCTCAGTTCAGGAAACTTCCGGGTGATGATATTACTCCTAATACAAGAGTAATGATATCTGAAAGCGAGGCCGGCTCCATATGGCTGAAAGTTGATTTTTTTGAAGATAGCCTAGGAAAACCGGTTTCTAATTTAAATGAAGGAGATGTTGTATTATCCCTGATCTCGGATACGAGGGACATTGCCCATTATCTGGCACATTTAATAGGCAGTAAACGGGATGATAACACTATACCCTTGCCCGCCATTGTCAGGAAAATATCGGTTAACGGTGAAGAATCAGAAGTCCAGGTCAGTTATGCCCCAGGAATTATAGGGACTGCAAGGGTCAAAAACAATATTCGTGTCAAGGTTATAGAAGAAAAAGCAGAATCGTGGTGGAAGAAGATCATACCGTGGACATGACCCTCTCAAAGAGGAATTGCAAATTTAAAAATTATCAATTAGTCCCGCTATTGCGGGATTAATTTTGCAATTATTTGTTACTTTATTTTATTCTTTTTTTCGAGGGCTTTTATTTTTTTCCATTGTTTTATTACTTGAGCGGAGTTTTTCAGTTTTTTCTTTCCAAAGACGTGAGGGTGCCGCCTTATCAATTTTTTGTTGATTTCTGAAATAACATCGGCTATATTGAAACAACCGGTTTCGCTGGCGATACGGCTATGGAAAACGACCTGTAAAAGGATGTCGCCAAGCTCTTCTTTAATGTTCTCCAGGTCTTGATTCCTTATAGCGGTTTGAAGCTCCAGGGATTCCTCGAATAAATACTTTATAAGCGATTCGTGAGTCTGGTGCTTGTCCCAGGGGCATCCGCCCGGACCGCGCAGCCGGTCCATGATATTAATAAGTTTTTTAAACTCAATAATGGGATTTTTCCCTACGCATGAAAACCCCCTGACGGGGGTTGGAGTATGAGGAAGTCTGGAGGTAGCGTTATTTAAAGAGTCCTTGGCTCCTGTTATAGGGGCGCCGCTGCGGTTTTTTGACAAGTTCACTCTTAAATGATATATTATTTGCGGTCAAAAAACAAATCTAATAACTTATAAAAGGAATAACAAAATGCGTATTTTAATAGTAGATGACGATGCGCCCGTGCTCGATTTCTTGGGTATGTTCTTTGAAAGTTTACAGCACGAAGCTATAAAGTCAAATACCTATAAAGATGCCTTAAAAAGCCTGGTCAAGGAACAGCCCGACCTTGTTTTGCTGGATATAAGGATGTCTGAAAAAGACGGGCTTGCAATTTTCAAAGAGATGAGAGAAATTGACAGGGATGTTCCGATCGCAATGATAACGGCTTTTAAAGATGCAGAACGGATCATTGAAGCTTTCCGGTTAGGTGCGATAGATTGTTTGCTGAAGCCTTTTAATATAGATTATATAGTAACCTCACTGTTACCACGAGTAAGGCTGCGAAAACGGTAAGAACAACAGTAGTAAGTGTTAAGGTGTAAGCGGTAAGAAAAATTAGAGTCAACAACTCAGGACGGAAAGACATATTGTTTGGCGTTAAAAAACAGTCCGGTGATATTAAAAACAGGCGGCAAGGATGAGGATTTTAGTTGTAGATGACGATAATATTGTATTGGACTTTTTGCAGATATTTTTTGAAAATATGAAATACGAAGTAATCCTGGTCAGCGACCCTACTGAAGCTGTAAAAAAGCTACTTACCGAAAAACCCGACCTTGTTTTGCTGGATATATCGATGCCCAAAAAAAACGGCCTTGAAGTCCTTAAGGATATGAGGGAAGTAGATAAGGATGTTTCGATCGCAATGATAACGGCTCTTAAAGATGCTGAACAAGTCATAGAGGCTTTCCGGTTGGGGGCTATGGACTTTTTGTTGAAACCATTCAATATAGATTATATAGTCAAATCTGTTTTACCGAGAGTGAAAGTAAGAAACCGGTAGATTGGTAAAGGTAAAGACTCTCGCTCTAACGGGATCGGGTTCATTGATTTTATTGTTTTGGTTTAGTTTTAACTGGTTACTGTTCACCGGTAACTGGTCACTGATTTAACGCCGAGTTGGTCCGCCTTCGCTAAAGCTGCGGCGGGATAAACTCCACAACTCGCCCTGACGGGTTCGAGTTCCTTGATTTTGTTGTTTTAGGTTTGGTCTTAACTGGTTACTGTTTACTGGTAACTGGTCACTGATTTAATGCCGAGTTGGCGGAACTGGCAGACGCGCTAGCTTCAGGAGCTAGTGATCGCAAGGTCGTATGGGTTCAACTCCCTTACTCGGCAGTTTCTCAAAGTTGTCTTTGTTTCTACTGCGTAAATCATATTTGGGCTGCAACTTCGGAATTTTCTCCTAACGTAGCGATGCTACGCAGCGTCAAAAATTCCTTCGTTTCGCTCCAAATATGATTTACTCGCTACGAAACCAGGCAACCTTGAGAAACTGTCAAGAAAACAAACCCCAAAAACATCATGAAGTATGGTCCTTTCGAAATTAAACCATGGCAATTTAAATTTATATAATTAAAATATGCACATTCGCTATGCATTGCATAGAGAATTGACATAGATGCATTAACTTTATTGTGGGGTATTATGGAAGATTTAAAAAAGAAAATTATTGATGAAATACGAAGAACCGCAAAAGAGAACGGAGGTAAGCCTTTAGGTATATCAGGTTTTGAAAAAGAAACTGGAATAAAGGTTTATGAATGGAAGAAATATTGGCCTAGGTTTGGAGATGCACAAAGTGAAGCAGGTTTTATGCCAAACCAACTTACTATTGCTTATTCTGATGAGTTTATTATTGAAAAAGTGGTTGGTGTTATGCGTAAGTTAAATAAATTTCCAACTTTTGATGAACTTAGCATTGAAAAGCGTAGAGATGCGAAATTCCCAGGAATGACGGTTTATTTTAGAAAATATGGATCAAAACAAGAATTTGCGAAGAAAATATTAGAATATTGCACAAGTAGAAAAGGTTATGATGATATTATAAAACTATGCAAACCAATCCTTGAAAAACCTACTTTAATAGATAAAATTGATAATTCTGACATTAATCAAAAATTAGGCGAAGTATATCTTTTTAAATCAGGGCGTTATTATAGAATTGGACGAACAAATGATACTGTAAGGTGTGGAAAAGAAATTAAGATGCAATTAGCTGAGAATCCTGTCTTAATTCATTCAATCAAAACCGATGACCCGAGTGGTATTGAAGCTTACTGGCATAAACGGTTATGGCAAAAAGAATGAATGACAGCGAGTTTTTTAATTTGACTTCAGCAGATATAAAAGCTTTTAAACGCTGGAAGAAGATATTCTAATACTTTGGATATAAATTGGAAAAAAGCGAAAAATAAATCATTGCATCTAACCGGAAAGAGTATCGTAATCATGTATTGACATTTTAATATCATCATGATATAATGAAGTAGAGTCTCATATTATCATGTATAAAAGACTTCAAAAATTCATTGATATAGGAAATAACAGTGCATTCCTTTGGGGGGCAAGGCAGACCGGTAAAAGCACGCTCCTTCACCAAAGATTTCCCAATAGTATTTATTTTGACCTGCTTTTATCCCAAGAGTACGAGAGGCTTGTTAATCGTCCCTATGCTATGAGAGAACAGCTTCTTGAATCGAACATAAAATCCGGCAGTGTAATTATAATTGATGAAGTTCAAAAAATACCGGCATTGATGGACGAAGTGCACTGGTTTATAGTTAATAAGAAGCTTCAATTTATCCTTTGCGGTTCAAGCCCGAGAAAACTTATCCGTTCCGGCGGCAATTTGCTGGGTGGCAGGGCAATCCGTTACGAACTTTATCCTCTTGTAAGCGCTGAAATAAAAGATTTTAAACTCCTCAGAGCTTTAAACCACGGGCTTATTCCAACCCATTACATTTCAGAAACACCTGATGTCTTAATTTCATCCTATATTGGGAACTATTTAAAAGAAGAGATAGCAGCAGAAGCCATGGTACGCAGAATACCAAGTTTTGCCAGGTTTCTTGAAGCAGCGTCTTTTTCTAACGGTGAAATAGTTAATTATCAGAATATAGCATCAGAATGCGGAGTCAGCTCGCATACAATTAAAGAATATTTCCAAATTTTGGAAGACACTTTGATTGCTAGGTTCCTGCCGTCCTTTCAGAAAAAACCTAAACGCAGGGTCATACTGGCGCCAAAGTTTTATTATTTTGACGTAGCCATTGCCAATCATCTTTTAAAAAGAGGCCCCATTGCACAAAGAAGCGAGGCATTTGGCAGAGCATTTGAGCATTTTATATATCAGGAAATATATGCTCATAGTAAATATTCAGGGATAGATTACCCTATTGCATACTGGAGGACAGCTTCACAATATGAAGTTGATTTTATCCTTGGCGATCACGAAATAGCACTTGAAGTCAAATCAACGGATATGGCAATGCCGCATCATTTAAAAGGGTTAAAGGCATTCAGCGAAGAATACAGGGTAAAATATAGCATTATTGTAACGCAGGATTTACATCCAAGGAAAATAGGTGGTATTACAGTGTTGCCGTGGAAAGTGTTTTTAGAAAAACTTTGGAACAAAGAAATTATAAAATAGTATAGTATCTGATACCTGATAATGGAAAAAAACGATAAGAAAATCATTGCTTCTAACAGGAAGGCGTTTCATAATTATGAAATACTGGAGAGCTTTGAGGCGGGGATAGTGCTTGAGGGGTATGAAGTAAAATCTCTAAGGCAGTCAAAGGCAAGTTTGGTTGACGGAATAGTACGTTTTGACAAAGATGAAGCATACCTTGATAATGTCCATATAGCGCCTTACCTCCAGCAGTCAACCCATGTTATTGATTATAACCCCAGAAGAAAAAGAAAGCTGCTCCTTCACAGAAGGGAGATAAACAGGCTTTCCGGGCGGACAAAAGAAAAAGGGCTGGCTGTGATTCCTCTTGAGCTGTATTTTTCTAAGAAAAATATGGTCAAAGTCTCTCTGGGGCTTGGAAAAGGAAAAAAGGTTTATGATAAACGGGAAGTCCTGCGTAAAAGGGATATAAATAGAGAAATGGAAAGGGACATTAAATCTAAAAAGTGAGCATGAGAAAAGTAATTCTGACTCTTCTATTCCTTTTTTCAGTGTCAAAGATATATGCCGGAGTCATAAATATCGGCGCAGCAAGTTATACGGACACCCTTCCTTCAGGTAAGCTAAAACCCCAGACTAATTTCTATGCAACTTCAAATATAAGCACACCTGTGCCGTCAAGCGACTGGTGGACTTCAGTGTTAAGTTCTTCTTACTCCTCCAGGATGTATGCCTATCCCCTTTGTTACAAATGTATATCACAAGGGTTCTTGATAGGTTATCCTGAAACTATTCCGTCCCAGGACTATGTATCCTTTGGGAGCGATTTATCTGCACCTTATAGGCAGCAGTTGCTTGTCCAGGGAATGTATAACGGCATTTCAAGCACTGTAACAGTTCAGAGCGTAAAAGTTGACTCCTTCGGGGATTGGTCGTTGACTTCTATATGGCAGGACAGCGTTGATCCATCAAACTACTTTACTGCAACTTACGGGCACGGATTTATATTTACATATTTTAATTTTTCTTCAGGTGTAAACCCGATGATAGCTTTTCCTTTAGAATGGGGTTTGGGGCAGCTTGATATTTACGATTCAGCCGGAAACCTTATCGCCTGGGACAACCCTGTTACCGGAGAGTCTTTTTCTCTAAGGTACCTTGATTATGCTACAGGCAAAGAAATATACTACGGCGTGTTCCTGCCAAATAACAGCGTTTTTAGTATAACCAATAAAGGCCATATAGTAAATATAACTCTGCCTGCAGGCAAAGATTTCATGTCTATAGGGTTAATGAAAGATAAAGCGAGCCTTTCATTTTTACGAAACTATGCTTATGCTTTTATAACGGACACTGAGTACGGCAGTTCGTTCGATACCGCAAAAAGCGTTGTTACAAGCAGTTTTACTGCCACAACCCAGCCAAAACAATTCAACCAGAATACAACTTTGATAGCTCTTTTTCCCCACCAATGGAAAAATGCTTCGGGTATAAGCGAAATATACAGTTTTCCGACCCTGCGCGGGGATATGAAAGTAATAGCAGCTGATAGTTTTACAGTGTCAAACAGGTTTCACGGTATAATGCCCTACCTTTTATTGTCAGGGAACCTGGACGACCAATACTTAAAAACTCTTCTAAATGACGACAAGGATTATACCTTCAAGTACGATACAGTTTATTACCACGGAAAAGAGCTCGTAAAAGTAGCAAACCTGATACCGATAGCTGACCAGCTCGGAGAAATAGGTACAAGGGATTCTTTGATAGCAAAACTAAAGGCAAGCCTTTTAGACTGGTTTACCTATACAAACGGCAAAACAGGCTCGTTTTTCTATTACGATAAAACCTGGGGCGCTATGCTCGGGTACAACATGGAGACTGAATTTTACCTGCACACCATAAAAGACCAGCATTTTGTGCTTGGATATTACGTATATGCAAGCGCTGTACTTGCGATGTATGATATATCTTTTAAAACAGATTATGGTGATATGGTCGAGTTGTTGATCCGCTCATACGCTTCACCATACCGAAATGACGCTATGTTTCCGTATTTGCGGACATTTGACCCGTATGAAGGCCATTCCTGGGCCAACGGCATGGCTTTATCTGATGATGGAAACGACCAGGAATCGTCTTCTGAAGCTATGA
Organism: Candidatus Liberimonas magnetica; assembly: GCA_020523885.1. Lineage (NCBI taxonomy): Bacteria > Pseudomonadati > Elusimicrobiota > Endomicrobiia > Endomicrobiales > Candidatus Liberimonas > Candidatus Liberimonas magnetica. The sequence goes on from JAJAPY010000007.1 coordinate 166,645, forward strand.
ACTCCTGGGCAGGAATCTATCTGTGGGGTATGGCAACGAATAAAGATATTTACAGGACCCTTGGAATATGCGGCTATGCACTTGAGAATTCTGCGCTACAGGAGTATTATTTTGATACGGATAACACCACCTATTCGCAAACTTACGGCCATTCAAGCATCGGCAGGCTCTTTGGCGGAAAAGTTGATTACAATACATGGTTCGGCTCCGAGCCTGAGTACATACATGGGATACAGATACTGCCCCTGACACCGTCCATGCTTTATCTGGGGTATAACGCTGACTATGCAAGAATAAACTATAACCACATGGTACAAATAAATGGCGGCACAGAAGACAAATGGTATGATATATTCTGGAAGTATCAGTCTTTTTTTGACCCGCAGTCTGCCATAAGAAGATTCAGGGATGATATTTCTTATGATGACGCAGATTCAAAGACCGCCGTTTATTCCTGGCTGAAATTATTCGCCCTTTTAGGAAAACCCGATACAAACGTTTATTCAAATATGCCTTCGTTTGCTGCTTTTGACAGGAACGGAAGAAAAACCTGGATGGCATTTAATCCAGCAAATACCTTAGCAACAGCAAAGTTCTATGATTCTTTGAGCGGAGAGCTTATTGGTTCTGTTAGCGCAGGAGCTAATTCAATAGGTGTACAGAGTACTCTTCCTGTAAGCGCTAAAAGCTCAAATGATTTAAGCAAGGTAATAGCTTATCCCAACCCTTATTTAAACAACCCGGGCGGTATCATATTTTCAGGGATTGCTAATAATAGCAGGATAAAGATATTGGATATAGCGGGTGAAGTTGTCCAGGATTTTGAAGAAAATGACGGGGACGGTATTTACCAATGGGATGCAAAGAACAAAGACGGCGACAAACTTGCATCAGGGGTTTATCTGTATTTGGTCACAAATACTAACGCTGGCCAACAGAAAGTTATCGGAAAACTTGCTATAATAAAATAGAAAAGGCAGACCACAGACATCAGACTACAGACCACAGACTGCAGGCAAAAAAAGATTTTAAGTCTGTAGTCTGCAGTTTAAAGTCTGCAGTCTGTAGTCTATATAAGGGGTTAAATAATGAACGATAAAGTGGTATGGGTGGATTTTAATTTGTTAGAAAGGTTTATGGCAGATGTTTTTCAAGCAGTCGGGGTACCGGAAGAAGATGCTAAAGTCTGTGCCGATGTCCTTATCACATCGGATAAAAGGGGGATAGATTCGCACGGAATAGCGCGTTTTAAATCAATATACTATGACAGGATAAAATCAGGGATCCAGAACCCGAAAACGAAATTTGAGGTCATAAAAGAAGGCCCGGCAACCGCTGTTATAGACGGGCATGACGGCATGGGCCACGTTATCTCAAAAAAGGCAATGGAAATCGCCCTAGACAAAGCCCAAAAACTGGGGCTTGGCATGACGGCAGTGCGCAACTCCACTCACTACGGCATAGCGGGTTATTACGTCTTAATGGCAGCGGAAAAAGGAATGATAGGTATAACAGGCACCAATGCAAGGCCTTCTGTTGCGCCTACTTTCGGCGTTGAAAATATGCTTGGGACAAACCCTCTGACATTCGGCATCCCGAGCGATGAAGAGTTCCCTTTTGTCATTGACTGTGCAACTTCTCTGGCACAGCGCGGGAAAATTGAATTATATGACAGGGCAAACAAAGAATTGCCGGAAAGCTGGGTAATAGACCAGAACGGCAGGACCAGGACGGACACTCACCAGATACTTCAAGACCTGGTAAAAGGTACGGCTGCGCTTGCGCCTCTCGGAGGTATAGGTGAAGAAACAGCAGGGTATAAGGGTTACGGGTATGCTACGGTAGTGGAGATACTCTCGGCGGCATTGCAGGACGGAAGTTTCTTAAAAGGCCTTTTAGGAGTTAAGGACGGCAAACCGGCCCCGTATCACCTTGGCCATTTTTTTATCGTTATAAATATTGAGTCTTTTATAGACCTGAACAGGTTTAAAAAGATAACAGGGGATATCCTTCGTGAACTGAGGGCATCTAAGAAAATGCCGGGCCAGGACAGGATATACACTGCCGGGGAAAAAGAGTTCATAGCCTGGCAAGACAGAAAAAATAAAGGTGTTCCTGTGAACGAAGTCCTGCAAAAAGAAATAATAACGATGAGAGACGAGACAGGTTTAATAAACTATCAGTTTCCGTTTTAGCTTGCTTATTACTTATCACATAATGCTTATATCTGGCTTTTTGCTATAGCTTTTACAATATCTTTCTTCGTTACAACTCCTCTCAGCCTGCCGTTTTCTAAAACCGGGAAATAATGGACTGCTTTATCTATCATTAAAGTTGCTATATCTTCCATAGTAGCTTCAGGAGTTATAGTAATGGGTTTTTCATCCATTATGCCTGAAACAGTTGTTGCTGATATTTTTTTCAGTTCATCCTCGAATTTTTTCTCGCCCAGAGTAAAAAATCCCGAAAGGAAATAGACAAAAGTCGGAAGGTGCACTTTTGTATCTTTGAAAATAATGCCGTCTTCGAGCACAAGCCCTAGGAATCCGCCGTTATCGTCCACAACAGGCGCGCCGCTGATGTTCCTGTCGATGAACATCTCAGCAAGCTTGTGAACGTCCATGTCCGGCTTGACAGTTATGACGTCTTTGGTCATTATCTCTTTTGCGAGCATACGTTCTCCCGTGAGAGTAAAAACAAAATGTAAAGCAACCTGACTAAATATTTACCTGTAGCCAGGCTGCTTCATTAAATTAAGCTTTGTTTTTTCTATTTTATTTCGCTTTTCCTAAGATCCTGAAAACTTTTGTTCCGCAGGCAGGACAGCAGCCTGCCATTGCTTTCATGCCGTTTTTCATTACTTTTTCCTTACCATCTTTGATCTCTACGGTCTTTTTACATTTCATACATCTTCCTTCAGCCATTTTAGCCTCCCTTTATAATTTAAGAACTTTCAACCTGGTAATATTATATTAAAATATTACGAAATTGCAAATAGCAGAGCATAATTTTCAATATTACTGATTCATTATAAAATTAGCAATTATCATTGTACATTTCAAAATAAAAATTTAAAGCCTGAAAAAATACAATATTTGCATTGCTAATTGCTAATTTTGCATTGCCCTTATGGCCTTTATCCTTTCAAGTACCGGCGGATGGCTGTATTCTAAAAAAACCTTTAATGGGTGAGGTGTTAAATTCGACAAATTGTTGACGCTTAATTTTTTTAAAGCATTTATCATCGCTTCAGCTTTTTTGTAAGTATGGACCGCATAAGCGTCAGCCTCAAACTCGTGAACCCTGGACATTATACTAGTTATTACAGAAAAAATCATATTTATGGGAGCGTAAAGGAAGCCAAAGAAAAATAGGCTTGCATAGACCGAGATGTTTTCCATTTTAAATGCTTTAAATAGTTCCGCGTTGTTTATGAACAATGACAATATGAAAAACATTACCCCTGTTGTAATTATTGAAGTTATAATGGATTTCAAGATATGTTTTAGTTTATAATGCCCCATTTCATGAGCGAGCACGGATACAAGTTCGTCAACGCTGTGTTTTTCTATCAACGTGTCAAAAAGGACTATCCTCCTGTATTTCCCAAATCCGGTAAAGAACGCATTTGATTTAGTGGAACGTTTTGAGCCGTCCATTTTAAACAGCCCTTTCATCTTGAAATCCTGTTCCTTTGCATATTTTTCAAGGGTGGTTTTTAATTCGCCTTCTTCAAGAGGTATGAATTTGTTAAACAAAGGCATTATAATAACAGGAGCTATGAAGATCAAAAATATCTGGAAAACTGTAAGAGCCAGCCATGAGTACAGCCAGGCAAGAGCGCCAAATCTGGCAAAAAACCATATAACACCTGAAAATACAAGCCCGCCTATTATGACGAGGAGCACCCAGGATTTTAGTATGTCTAAAAAAAATGTTTTCAAAGTTGTCTTATTAAAACCGTATTTTTCTTCTATAACAAATGTTTCGTATAAAGAAAACGGTATCTTTAATACCTGAAGACCGAACAAAAGCATACCCGCGAAGATAAGCCCTGAAAAAATCTGCGCAAAACCAAAACTTCTTGCGATGCCGTCGACAAAATTGAAACCGCCGAGCATTATAAAAATGATGGTCAAAGCGGTAAAAAATCCGTCGGATAAAAAATCAAATTTAGTGTTGTCTTTTAAGTACTCCTGGGATGTTTTATACTTTTGAGCATCATAAAAACCGATGAATTCTTCAGGCAGCTGCGGCGAAGCATGGTTAAGGTTTAAAGTTTCAACAAGGAGATCAAGAAGATAACCGCCTATTATTATTGCTAAAATTATTATCAGATAAGTGTTCATGTTCCTCCTTACAATGATTTCAAATACAGGAACCTTAAGATGAAGAGCGCAGCAAACAAGTATACAAGCCAGCCTGCTTCTTTTCCTTTTCCTGAAAGCAGTTTTATTACGGCATAGCTTATAAAACCTACTGCTATACCCGTAGCTATGCTGAAAGACAGGGGGATTATTATGATGACTAAAAAAGCAGGTATAGATTCGCTGTAATCCGTCCAGTCAATTTTTGATATAGTTACAAGCATCATGCACCCGACTATTATCAAGGCAGGAGCAGTAACCGGATGGAGGGTGATACCGTTCGTGGTAGCATAGCCCCCGCCTATCATTTTAACAAAAGGAGAGAAAAAAAGCGCTACGAAAAACAATAACCCGGTAACGACACTGGCAAACCCGGAGCGGCCGCCTGTAGATATGCCGGCTGAGCTTTCTATATAACTTGTAACTGTCGGCGTGCCGCATACCGCCCCGGCGCATGAGCCGAGAGCATCGCTAAAGAGCGCTTTGCCTATCCTTGGGAACCTGCCGTCTTTGATGAAGCCGCCCAGTTCTCCTACTCCTGTAAGTGTCCCTACAGTATCGAACAGGTCCATAAAAAGAAAAACAAATATTATTGAAATAAGCCCGAAATTAAGGGCTCCTGCTATATCCATTTTCATAAAAGTCGGAGCCATAGAAGGCGGCAGGGAAACAAGCCCCTGGAATTTTACGATGTCCAGGGGTATGGCAAAAGCGGCGGTAACCAACATCCCCCAAAGAAGCGCCCCGCTTATTTTTTTTATTAATATTACGCTTGTAATAAGCAAGCCAAAAATAGATACTAATGTTGCGGGGTTAGTCACGTCTCCCAGAGAAACAAGAGTGGCAGGGTTAGCTACTATCAAACCGGAGTCAATAAGTCCTATAAAAGCGATAAATATGCCTATGCCGCAGGCTATTGCATAGCGTATTGATCCCGGTATGGAGTAGGCGATAGCTTCCCTTGCTTTTGTCAGAGTCAGCATAATAAAGATAATGCCTTGAATGAATACACAGCCAAGCGCGACTTCCCAGCTTATTTTCATGCTCAGGCAGACCGTATAAGTAAAAAAAGCGTTTATGCCCATACCCGGCGCAAGGGCTATAGGGTACTTGGCATAGACTCCCATGAATATAGTCGCTATCGCCGATGCTACGCAGGTGGCGGACATCGCAGCACCGATATCCATTCCGGCTTGAGCTATCATGGCGGGGTTAACGAATATTATGTATGCCATTGTCATAAAAGTAGTGACACCCGCAATGACCTCTGTCCTTATCGTGGTTTTAAGCTCCTGCATATTGAAGTAATTTTCGATAAAATTTTTTGTTTTCTGTTTCATGTTATGGAGTTAAATTCTACATTATTTATAAACCTAAAACAAGACCGGCTTAACCTTGATTAGAAAAACAATAATTATGTACAATTAATACTAAAATTACAGTAAAGGAAAACACTGTGCCTATTTTTGTTGTTCACGAACACCATGCAAGGAACCTTCATTTTGATTTCAGGTTAGAAATGGACGGTGTTTTAAAATCCTGGGCAATACCCAAAGGCCCGTCCATGAACCCTAAAGACAAACGCTTAGCTATACTTGTGGAAGACCATCCGCTTGACTATGCTCCTTTTGAAGGTGTTATACCCGAAGGACAGTACGGGGCAGGAGAGGTTGTTATCTGGGATAACGGCGAATTTGAAATAAGAGAAGGTTCATTTAAAGACAGTAAGATGGTTATTAGGATGAAAGGGAAAAAACTAAAAGGAGTTTTCTCTTTATTTATGTTAAAAGGACAACCTAAGAACTGGTTGTTGGTTAAAAAGAATGACGAGTTCGCAGATAAGAAATTTTCAATGGAAACAAAAAAAACTATTTAGTCTATACCGCTGCATACTGCCTCTGCTGTTCTATACGGAGTCCGAAAAAATCATTGGACACGGCTGGAGAGCGGTTCCACCTGTGCGTAAAAACACATTTATTTTTCAATAACAATTCTTTATGCTTAACTTGAAATACATTAGTTTTTGTGCTATAGTTATAGCGGAGAAGAACCATAAACTAAAATGAAAAATATCATTAAAAATCAATTCCTTTCATCATCTTCAGGCTCAGCCTTGATAATTGCCATTATAATAATGGTAATCATAGGCATCATGATACCAGTCGGACTGCAGATTGTTGAAAAATCATTTAAAGAAGCAAGATACCAGGAGTATACTGTTTCTGAGGCCGGGAATGTTGCGCGTGCAGGGATAGAAGATGCGATATTATGGTTCAGGCGCCAGTCCAACCAACCTGTAAGAACCGGAGTTCCTCTTACGGCAGACTATGCTTTTGATCCCAGGGTCAGCTCTGCTACGGCCAAATACGGCACTATTGATGAAAGCATAGGGCTTGTAAAGGAAGAAAGAATAAGCATGGATAATCAGGGAGTTAAATTTGCACGGTATGAGGTTAAACGCCAAACAGCTTCCGTATCATACGATGACTTTGCCGTGCATGATATTTCTAATGACAGGATTTTATCGTCAACTTCAACGACATCCCTGCAGGGCCAGGGAATCGTATGGTTTCTGGCAAGCAAAGGGTATATCTATTTAAGAAGGGATGCATCCGTACCATACAATCAACCGCCTAATCAGATAGTTGCAAAGGCCCGGGCGTCTACGGAAATAAGGCGTATACAGTTAAATACTCAGGGTTGCGGGGCACTTGTTAATAACGGGAGCAATGTTACTATAAACGCTAGAGGCAGGGTTTACGGGATTTTCGGGACTGTTACAAACCTTGCTCCGGCAAATTATGGAGATAATACTCGTTTTACAGGTTATACAAACCCAACCGTATCTTATGTTTTCGGTGTTACGGAGGCAGAACTCAAAGCCATAGCCGACCATGTTGTAAGTACGGTAAATGATCTTCCTGACCCCATACCGGAAATGTCTTTAATTTATATTGACGGAAATGCAGCGTTTAGCGCCGCAAGGCCCCTCGATGCCAGCGGGATCCTTTTTGTGAACGGGAATCTTACGATCGGCAACATGTCTATGAGCAAGTTCAGCGGTTTGATCTATGTGAAAGGCACTGCGTCAATAAGTGACGGTTGTTCCATAAGCGGAAGTATTATTGCTTATGGCGGTTTGACCCTTTCAAGGGCAGGCCCGCAGGATACGGCAGATATACAATTTGATGCAAACATCATTAACTCCGTTGCACAGCAGATATGCAATTACAGAGAAATTAAATCCTCGTACAGGGTATTTACCGGGATAAGGTAATAAAATGTTCAAACTTAAGAATTTCGATAACAGAGAGATTGCTTCGCCTCTGGCTCGCAATGACACTTCTTTAGTCATTGCGAGAAGCGGCGCGACGAAGCAATCTAATTTGAATGAACTCCTCAGTTCAAATAAAGGTTTTTCCTTAATAGAGATAATAATAGCTGTTGTTTTAATAACGCTTGCCTCGCTTTCAATCGTGCAGCTGCATGATTTTATGGCAAGACAGTCTACGAGGGTAAAAGAAAAATCATTAGCAACGCAGAAAGCCATGCAGATGATGGAAGAACTGCGTTCGCTTGTCTACGGCGCAGAAAGAACTGATATAAGCCTACTTGATGATTTCGATGACGGTACACACTTCCAATCAACACTTACGACAAACCGCGACATAACCAGCCCTTCTGCCCCTTTGAGCGGAAACAAAAATGGGAGGTATGGCTGGAGGTATATAAGGCATATTGAAGTGCGCAGGGTTGCAGACGACCAGTTTGCAAGAAGGGTTTTTGTCAGGGTTTTTGAAAACCGGGGAGATTTTACCAAGGTTTCAGATAACCCTGAAAAATACTCTGTTTCAGGAACGCCTACCACCCTTGCAGAAATATCAGGTATCTTAAGAACAATAAAAGGAAACTATGTCCCTACACAGGTTTACGATATTTACTTAGTGGCAATAGAAAATGTTCCCGGATGGTGGACAAGGCTTTCGCTTCTCAGGCCTATGGTTGCCAACATCATAGAAGATCTGCAAACAAGAAACCCGGGTATCTCCTTTAAAACCCACTGGATAACCCAGATGTCCTACGGCAGGGATACCCAGTATAAACCTTATCTTAACAGCACCACTTCTTCAGCAGATACCGCACTGCCTTATGTTTATATTTATCCGGGAAACACCGGGGTCGGAGACTACTATGCAGCCAATGTAATGAACTCCAAATTCAACATTGACGGAGTATGCCAGAACGCAGACAGCTATTCTTTATGCGATATGTACAACCATGCTGTCCGCTATCCTGAAGAAGAAAGCTCTTATAATGCGCTTCTTGCCCAGGCAAGGGCCGCGGGCACTGCAAACCCTGAGATGAGCTGGAGGATGCTCATTGAAAAAATGAATTCAGACCCCATGTCTCTTGCATCTGCTATCATATTAAACCTGCATGGTGAGCTTGTGCCTATTCCTGCTATGCGGAACTATTCAGATGCGGCAAAAGACCCGGTAACCCATCCCAATAAACGGGTAGTGACACATCCCGAGAACATCCAGTATGCAAGCGGAGCGGAAGTAAAGCTTCGAATTTATCCTTATGTGATAGACCCTAACAATGTTTCTGCGCCTGCAACGTATTCTCCGGGTTTTAAAGGGATGTATTATGATAATGCCGATCTAACAGGTTATACCGGCACAAACGTGCTCTCTGACATAAATTCTGACTGGGGGAGCGGCCGTCCGGGTAGTGTAGGCTTAACCGGCAGTAATTCGTTTTCTGTAGTATGGACAAGCTCCATAACGCCCAGGTATTCGGAAGTATATACATTTTATACTACGACAAACGACGGCGTACGCCTATATATAGACGGTGTTTTAATTATAAACAGCTGGGTAACCCAGGACCCTGCGGTACAAAGAACAGTGTTGATGCCATATGCTTTTGTGGCAGGCCAGCAATATTCCTTAAGGATGGAATATTATGAAAATACCAGTAATGCAAGTGCAAAATTAGAATGGCAAAGCGCGACCCAGGCAAGAGAAGTTATCCCGTCAAGCTGTTCTAACTCTTATGTAGTTGCTACTCCTGCCACTACCGGCACCTGGCGGTCAACTTCAACAATATCCATGGCCAGTATATATCTGCCTGATGATACTATCAACTCCGGCGATATAACAGTGCAAAGGCTAAACGGAAACCTTTCCGGAGCGTTTGCCTGGCAGGCACTTACTCAGCCGAGCACGAACTACAACTTATCATATCCTGTAGGCGGCGGAACTCTGATAAAGCTCTATGACCTGCCTCTTATACACAGATCAAACGCTGCAGGGCAGGGCCAGAGGGCAACTAAGCAGTTGTACGGATATGAATATATACCTTGCCCGATAGGGGCTGATTTTTCAATGGATATGACAAGCACAGCCGACAGCCCGAAAAACTCTGCCCGTGCAACTATTACTTTTGCAGCAGGTGCTCTTTTAAACGGACAGCATAAAATTGAAACGCGTATCGGCGACACCTATTTTACTTCTGGAACAGACGACCCGCCGTGTAATTTATCAAGGACTTATGTATGGGTAGGCCAAACCCCGCCTACTACCGAGCTTTACCAGTTCATGGGTGACCCGCGCCACTGCCCGTATCTTGATATCAAAACCAATTTAAGTTTCAATTGGTATTTCCAGTCTATTACTGATGCGAGTTATACCGGATTTACCAATGCTACAGCGGGATGGTTGGATACAAGCAGCGGTTGGGGCAGGACCAGCATACCCATTGATCTGCCGAGATATTTTATGCTGATACGCCAGGGGCTTCTTTCAAGCCAGAGTATCTGGTCGACCATGAACGGTGTAAGCTTTTTCTATTATGGACAGGGCGGCGAAATAGGTAACGACAAAGACCCCTGGCCTAACGGTGTTCCGATGCGCAGGCTCCCCTGGAGTTCGGCAACCGCGACGGATGCCGTGACAGTTAACGAAATGGTAAGAGCCGCGGATGTAGGCGCTACACTGGAAGAAGGATTTTGTGTTTCAAAGAAAGATAACACCTGGTATGCCAAATACTGGCTCGGGGAGTTATATCCTGATGACCAGTACACAAACTGGTCAAGTTCCGGCAACTTAAAATGCGATACTGCAGATAGTTTTTACAGAAGGCCGTTTAATGCTATCGCGGATTTCGGTTATCAAAGAGGCAACTGTATATCATTTACAGGGAGTGCCTCGTTTCTTAACGGAGGGACTGCAAATGCTTTCCGGCACGAAGCTGACGGCGGGGCGGACGATGACAATATAACTGCTCTTGGCACGGCCATGGGTACGGTTTTTAATATGCCGATGCTTTCTCAGGTGTTTGTAGCAAGGCCTTTTGGTTTCACGTCAAGCACCAGCTGGCCCCAGGAACGGGCTTTAACTCCGTACTCCGGGATTAGGACAACTCTTTCCATCCCGGCTATTTCAGGGCTTAACCGCGTATTTTATACCACGACAAGAAGCGCAAATGCAATAACCGGGCCTTTTTACGGAAATGCAACTGTCAAGGTAACACAAGGAATAAGTACCTGCTATATGGTCTATTCTGGAGTATCAACCCAGGGCGATTTCGGTACCACGCAGATAGGAAAGCTGGTTTTGGCTTCATTATTAAGGACCTTCCTTGATTCGGGTTTATATGCTTCTACGCAGGACAGGATCCCTCAGGTCCCTCTTGTGGATATAACAAGGCCTACGTCTGCCGATGAGTTTGACAACCCGTCTTCAATAATTACGGAATGGACCTATAATTGGACTCGATGGAATCAGGAGAATTACACGGAAGAATACCCGGCAGGTTATGTTGACAGGCTGGATCTTGTGACTGAAACGCCTGTTATATACTCTCTTAAATATTCTCCTGACAGGGAACAGACCTGGTATCACTGCGTGGATGATTCCATAGCCCAATTCGGGGAATTATCTACAAATCCGGCGCATTTTACCACATTGTCAACTTATACCTGGGATGTTTCGGCTAAAGCAGGAGGTTCTTATGTACTTATGGTGGAATGCTACAGGCAGGACTTTGCGGCAAACAAATTTCCCCTGCATCACAGCTATGATAAAATAGGGATTTATATAAGAAGATAATCTAAAATTTGAAATTCGAATGGGATAATATTTTATGAAAAACGTATCAATTATAAAAATCAAGCCTGATAATTCAAGCAAGGGTGTAACGCTCGTCGAAATGATAATGGCTGTTGCTATCTTCGGGGTAGTCCTGCCGCTTGTGACGGTGTTTTTGATGAAAATAACAACCGGATTTTCCACGTATGAAATGACGACCGAACTGCGAAAAACAAACCAGCAAACAAGCAACCGCGTTTATATGAGGTTAAACGCATGCAAGCGCCTTTTTCAGAATAATGCGAGCGGCAATGCCTACCTGGCAAAAGTCAGCCTTACCGGATGCCCGGCACTTCTTACCGGAAGCCAAATGCCAACTATCGAAGAAACAGGGTCGCTTGTTCTTGGAAATGCGGCTTTTGTCGCAGCAAGCGTAGGTAACTGTCTTTTTTTTGCAGGCAATGATTCCACAGCCGTTCTTTTAAATATCTTAAATTCATCGGCACAGGCAAGTACTGTTAGAATAGATACCTATAGGTTTTATTATTATTATCTGTCTCCGTCCGGTGCAAAAAGTGTTGGTGGAAAACCCGCTCCGAAACTGACAGAATGGCAAAGTAAAATATATGCCGACTACAATCAAATCGCAGGCATAACCGATCCGACAAAAAAATCAAACACGATAACGGCTCTTATCAATCAAGAGGTTTTATATGCCTGGGATTCTTCCAATACCGACCCTGCCGCTTCATTTTATACGCTTGCCGGCGGAGCTGCTACTCTTGCTGCAGGCCATAGTATAGTCAAAGAACAGGCTACCGATCTGACATCAATTATCTCGGGTGCCATGGGGTCAAACTACAGTTACGGGTATTCGCCTAACAGCTCAAGCCTTACAAAACCACCTAAAACGGTGCCTATTTATGCAACTGCAAGCGGTGATTTCCCGAGCGGTTTTGAAGTAGCGATTGTAGCGCAGGCGGCCGGCAGGATGGTACTTATAAGAAGCGTGCTTATTGCCAAAGAATCAACACATGAAATAGTGGGCGATGAGCTCCACAACATAACTTGTGTCCGCGATCTCTGGTAGCGATTTAATATTAAAGTAACATTATAGAGGATTGTCTAATTGGAGTGAGTCAAAAAGAATAAAACAAATTATTTAGCGATCGTACAGGAACCGTTAAAGTTTGAGCCCTTATGTTTCATTTGATATATATATATGCCCGCAGGGACCTTTTCATTGTCGTTGTCGGTGCCATCCCAGTATTTTCCCAGATTGTCGACCGGTAAGTTATCTTTGATCAGCCTGCCTGAATAATCAAATATCTTTACGTCAACCTCAGTATTGGCCGTGTAATCCCAATAAAAATACCCTTTGTCATTATTTCCGTCGCCGTTTGGAGTAATAATAGGAGGTATTATCCCTTTTTCTTTATCTGAGGAATTGTTTATGGCTTCAAGCAGGATATAATAACCGGATTTAGAGATATACGCGGTATTGCCGGTATTAGTTAATTCAAACAGGTCTTTTTGAACGGAGAAAGATCTAGACAGGACAAGCGTATCGTTCCTGGGAATGACCCTGTAAATAGAGCGTTTAATATATTGACTGGATATATTGAAAGACGGAGAATAAGAGGCATTTTGTTTAAGTTCCAGGGTAGGTTGAATGGACAGATCTTCAATAATATTTCCGCTAAGGTCTTCTTCATAGATCCTAAAGAAACTGCTTACAGGTTTATAATTAGAAGATAGAGCGAAGGACGGCAGGCTGTCGATCTCTTCCACAAATATCTTGGTAGTTGCGGGTAAAGTAGAACTGGATATGTAAATAGTCCCTGAACCGAAACTCCTGTTGGTTTTTTGCCTGCTTAAACTGGCAGGTTCTGCTTTTATAAAAACAGGCATGGTGTCGGAAGCTTTTTTTGGATCAGTGACCATGAAATATACCGTGTATCCGCCTTTCTGGTTTGGTTCCGGCACCCAGCTGAATACTTTTGTTGATTGATCAAATGAAGCACCTTGAGGCAGGTTGGTTGCGGTATAGGACAAAGAGTCATTTTTATCGTTATCATTGGCTTGTACGGTAAACGATAATTCATTTTTAAGCTCTACAGTTTGTGAGCTGATCTTTACAAAAACAGGCGGCGAATTTATGTCTAACAACACCTGTATAACTTGAGGGTTGTTAATAGCATTTAAGACAGAAATAGATATAGTCGCAGTTGACCTGCCCGGAGGAATCTCGGAACTCACAGCAGAAACAGCTATTGTAGCAGATGATACTCCGGAACTGGGCGAGCACAAGAGCCAGGAGGGAGAAGCAGTAGCTGTCCATTGGAAATCAGAGCCTCCGCCTATATTATAGATTGAGAAGAATTGATTATTTGTATCGGCTGACCCATCATTGAAAGCTAATGTCTGATTTGCTGCGGGATTAGCTCCATCTTTGGTAGCGGTTAGGGTAAGTGAAGCAGGATTGAGCGCAATTTTTGGTTTTGCAGAGACAGTAATAGCAATAGATTTAGCGTTAGTAGCAGTGAGGTTATCAGTAACTGTGAGTGCAGCATTAAACGTTCCTGAAGTGATATAGACATGTGAGGCTGTAGCACCGGAGCCTGTTTGTCCATCGCCGAAGTTCCATGAGTAGGAAGTAATAGAGCCGTCCGGGTCAGATGACGCAGAGGCATTAAAAGCAACAGTAAGAGGAGCCTGTCCGGATGCGGGGGTAGCGGTAAAGGAGGCTATGGGCGGCTGATTTTGTTTAACCAGCAACGAGACCGTAACAGATTGCGGGTTGTTGGAAGCATTGGGGTCTGTTACCGTAATTGTTCCGGTGTAAGTTCCAGTAGAGAGGCTGGTGGTATTCACCGATGCGGTCACGGTACTTACTGCCTGGCTTGACAAACTACCCGAAGCAGGCGAACAGGCGAGCCAAGAAACAGTAGCGGATGCGGACCAGTTAAGTGTGTTTTCACCGGTGTTATTTATATTAAATGTTTGATTTGAAGGGTTAGCTCCGTCTTTGACGGCAGTGAAGGAAAACGCAGCAGGATTGAGTGCGATAACCGCAGGCTGGGAATTAACTGGGATAGTCACAGTTGAGATAGCGCTTTCAAACAGGCCGTCCCGAGAACGATTGATGGCAATTTCTGAAAGGTTTGCAGCTGCGACATACTCATAAGCGCCTAGATCCGGAGCGGCATTTATAGGATAGTTATCATAATCTGCCGTATACCCCAGGTTGATACCCGCATTGATCGCCGGACTGCCGGCTTTGATGTGGAGGTCGTCACCGCTCAGGTTGACAAAAAGAGGGTCGCCAAGTAACTCTGTGCTGTCTTTAGTAAAACCAAGGACTGCTTTTTGCAAATAATATACATTATTTTTATGGGTAAAATTAGAGCTGTCAGCTACTTGTTTATCCCACTCATCCTGTGCTGTGCCGCCTTCCTTCGGGCCGACTTGATACACAATATTATTTCTTGCCGTGAATTGTGAGGCCGAGGAAATACCGGAAAGCTGCCAAATGATCCAGCCTCAATGCAGGAACCTACACCGGAATAATTACTATAACAGACCCCAATGCTTCCAACAGCCCTCAGACTGTTACGGTATCTCTGCTGGTTAACAATAATCAGCCTCCTATAGCCTCATTTACCGCTGCCCCGACAACCGGACAGGCTCCTCTTACTGTTTCCTTTAATGCCTCTGCGTCATCTGACCCGGACGGCTCTATTACTTCCTACTCATGGA